>JBEVGK010000001.1:0-3620 GCA_040511795.1 Lacisediminihabitans sp.
CCCCGCCGCCGACGGGGGTGCCGGCGTTCTCGTCATCATCCCCACGTACGACGAGTACGAGAATCTTCCCCAGATCATCGCGCGAACGCTGGTCACTCTGCCGAAGGCGAACGTGCTCGTCGTCGATGACGACAGCCCCGACGGCACCGGCGACCTGGCCGATGAACTCGCCGCGGCCGACGACCGAATCCGCGTGCTGCACCGCACTGGCAAGGCCGGTCTCGGTGCGGCCTATCTCGCCGGATTTCACTGGGGACTGGAGCGCCCCTACGACGTGCTGGTCGAGATGGATTCCGACGGCTCACACCCGCCCGAGAGTCTCGTGCCGATGCTGGCAGAACTCGCTGGCCCGAAGATCGGCCTCGTCATCGGCTCCCGCTGGGTTGAGGGCGGGGCCATCGTCGACTGGCCACGCTCCCGCGAACTGCTCAGCCGTGCCGCCAACATCTACGCCCGTGCCGCGCTGGGCATACGGGTCAAAGACGCGACCGGCGGCTTCCGCGCCTACCCGGCCACCGTGCTCCGCTCCATCGACCTCGGCGGCATCGACCACGAAGGCTATTGCTTCCAGGTCGATTTGACTCTGCGAGTGCTCTCCGCCGACTTCCGGGTGGCGGAGGTGCCGATCGTCTTCCGCGAGCGCGAGTTCGGGGTCTCGAAGATGAGCGGAAACATCGTCGTCGAGGCGATGGTGAAGGTGACCGCCTGGGGAATCGGGCGCCGTGCCAGCCAGCTGCGGCACCTGCTCGGCTCCCGCGCATCCGTACCGGGGTCGTCTAGCCTCTAGGCATGGCAATACTCGACAGTCGCGGCTTCCGTCTGGGCTTCGCGACTCTCACGATCTTCTCCACGATCGCCAGCGATTTCTGGCGCGACCTGACCACCTGGTACGGATACGGTGCCGTCGTGCTCGTCATCGTGGTGAGCACCGTGCTGCTGCTGGTGCGCAACCGCAAGACGATCCGCCTATCGCGACTGCCCTACCCGCTGATCGCGTTTCTTGCTCTTGCCATCGCCTCGATCGCCTGGTCGGCGTATCGACCCGAGACCGTGCTCGCCGCGGTGACCCAGACCCTGACCAGTCTTGCCGCCGTCGTCATCGCGGCGCTGCTCAGCTGGGCCGAACTGCTACGTGTGCTCGGGTGGGTGTTCCGACTCATCCTGGGGCTGTCGTTCGTATTCGAGTTCATCGTCTCGGCGTTCATCCGGCACCCGATCTACCCGGTCTGGGTGGTGCCGGATGACCCCGCTCACCCGGCGAAGCTTCTCTACTGGTCCCGGGATCTGCTGTTCCAGGGCGGCAAGATCCAGGGCATCGTCGGCAACTCCAGCCTCCTCGCCCAGGCTGCTCTGCTCGGGCTCATCGTGTTCGGCATCCAACTCGCCGCCCGCTCCGTCGGCCGCGCCGGCTGGGTGTGGCTCGCCGTGGCGCTGGTCGCGATCGGACTCACCCGCTCGGCGACGATCTTCCTCGCCATCGCGGCGCTGCTGGTCGTGACACTGGCCGTGGTCCTGGTCCGTCGGGCGCGGACGCCGCGTGCGCGCGCGGGGACCTATGGCGGGATCGTCGCGGTAGTGGTGGTGCTCGTCGCCGGCGCGATCGCGTCGCAGCGCGTCATCCTGTCTCTGCTCGGGAAGAATTCGGAGCTCACCGGGCGCACGGAGATCTGGCAGCACGTCATCCACACCTGGTTGGAGCGCCCGGCATTCGGCTGGGGCTGGATCAGCTACTGGGTGCCCTGGGCCTACCCGTTCACCGACAAGAAGCTGCTCTATGTCGAGGCCGGCGGCGTGCAGGTGCTGCACGCGCACGACGCCTGGCTCGACGTGCTCTTCCAGCTCGGCGTGGTCGGCCTCGTCGTCTTCGCCGCGCTCGTGCTGTCGACGCTGTGGCGCTCGTGGCAGCTGGCGGTGGACCGCAGCTTCACCGGGCCGAAGGACAGTGGTTCGTACAGCTGGCTGTCGCTGCTGCCCTTGCTGGTGCTCGTGGCCCAGCTGATCCAGAGCATCGCCGAGAGTCGAATCCTGGTGGAGGGCGGATGGCTGCTGCTCATCCTCTGGGCGGTCAAGACCAAATGGGATCGCAGCGTGCCCGAACTGCTCGAGGGTCGTCCGAGGCGAGCGGGATGAGGTCATCCACCCCGACAGCGCTGGATGTCGCGGAGAATTTCTTCGCGTCGCCCCGGCTCTCGTCCGCCCTCACCCTCGTCATCGTCGCGACGGAACTCGCGTCGGTGCTGCTGAGGGATGTGATCGGCTGGCCCGGTGCCCTGGCCGTGCTGGGTGGGTTGGTGGTTCTCGCCTCCCTCTCGCTGCTGGCGCAACGGCACATGATCGAGTGGAACGGCCTGCTGCCGATCTCCCTGATGGTGTTCGTCGGCTGGGCGGCGATCTCGGTGTTCTGGAGCCAGTATCAGTGGGTGACCGTCGGCAGCGTCCTGTACTTCGGCGCGGTGACGCTGCTCGGCATCTACGTGGCGCTGGTGCGCGACACCATTCAGATCGCCCGTGCGTTCGGCGACGTGCTGCGGGCTGCTCTGCTGCTGTCGCTTGCTCTGGAGATCTTCTCCGGGGTGCTGATCGACACCCCTCTGCCTTTCCTCGGAGTCGCTGGCAATCTCGCCGATCTGGGACCGATCCAAGGCATCTTCGGCGGTCGTAACCACCTCGGCGTGATCGCCCTGATCGCCATGGTCACCTTCGGCCTGGAGCTTCGAACCAAGTCGGTCCGTCGCGGCACCGCGATCGCCTCACTAGTGCTGGCGGCAGCGCTGCTGCTTCTCTCGCGCTCCCCCGTCGGCATCGGCACCCTCGTGATCGTTCTCCTTGCCGCGATCGCGCTCTACGGCATCCGTCGGCTGAAGCCGCAGCACAAGCGCATCGGCCAGATCGTGCTGTTGGTCGTCGCGCTACTCGCGGCGATCTTCGCCTGGGCGTACCGCACTCCCGTCATCAATGCCTTCGCCGCCAGCAGCGAGCTGACCAAACGACTGCACCTCTGGCAGCAGGTTCGCCTGCTGAATCCCGCGCACGAGCTCGAGGGCTGGGGGTGGATCGGTCAGTGGCGCCGCAGCATTCCGCCCTACTCGAGCATCGTCGACGCTCCCACCTCCGCCCTGAATGCCTACCTCGACGTGTGGTTGCAGGTCGGTCTGATCGGGCTGCTGCTGTTCGTCGGGCTGCTCGGCCTCGCGTTCATCCGTTCGTGGCTGCTCGCCTCCCGGCAGCGCAGTGTCGTCTACGCCTGGCCGGCGCTCGTGCTGGTGGTGCTCATCATCTCGTCGTTGGCCGAGAGCTCGATTCTGGTCGAGTTCGGCTGGCTGACCTTCGTGGTGTGCTCGGTGAAGGCGGCGCGGGAGCTGAGTTGGCGGCGGGCACTGGCGGTGGAGCCGCCGCGTCAAGCGTTGAGCTGACCGCTAGAGCTGAAACGCGTGCCGTTGAGCGTCGAGTTTCGTCTGTTCGTTGATGTCGGATTCGACCATCATCTGGATGAGCTGCTCGAACGTCACCGTTGGTTCCCAACCGAGCTGTCGTCGTGCCTTGCTCGCATCGCCAACAAGGTGGTCCACTTCGGCCGGCCGGAGGAACTTCTCGTCCAGAATCACGTACCGTTCCCAGTC
>JBEVGK010000002.1:0-4635 GCA_040511795.1 Lacisediminihabitans sp.
TGACCTTCGGTCAGAGCACGGCCACGGAATGTGCGGAGGCGCTCGGATCCACCGGCTCCAACTGCAGCTATCACCTGCGCTCGCTCGCCCGCTTCGGGCTCGTCGAGCAGGCCGAATCGACGGATGCCCGCGAGCGTCCCTGGCGCAGCGTCGCCACCGGACTCGACCTGGGCGACCTGGCCGGGGATCCGGATGACCTCGCCGCCCGTTCCCTCGCCGCCACCCTCGCCGAGCGGCACATCGACGAGGACGCCGCCCTCGCCCGGCGATACATCGCCGGGTACGGTGCCCTGTCGGCCGAGTGGCAGGAGTCCAGCCAGCTCGCGAACTACGGTCTGCGGGCGACTGCCGAGGAGCTCGCGGCGCTGCGGGATGCGGTGGACGCGCTCATCCGCCCCTATATCGCTCTGACGCGGGCGGACGCACCGGCCGATGCCGCCGTCGTGCACGTGGCGTTCGACGCGTTTCCGCACCCGGACGGTGCGCTGTGACGGCCATCGCGCCGACTCGCTCGCCGCTCGCGGTGCGCAACTTCCGGCTCACGCTGAGTGCCGGCTTCCTCTCCGACACCGGGGACTGGCTGCTGATGATCGCGCTGCCGCTGTACGTGTTCGGCGTCACCGGCTCGGCGCTCGGCGCGTCGACGGTATTTCTTGCCGAGCTGGTGCCGGCGCTCACGCTGGGCCCGTTCCTCGGAGTGCTGGTCGACCGCTTCGACCGGCGTCGCACGATGGTGCTGGTGAACCTGGCGCAGGGTGTCGCGCTGCTGCCGCTTCTCTGGGCGGCCGCCGACCCCGAGCGGCTGCACGAGCGGCTCTGGGCCGTGTACCTGGTTGCTGCTCTCGAGGCTGCGCTCGGCGCGACCTTCCTGCCCGCGCGGCAGTCGTTTCTGCCCAGCATCGTTCCGACCGAGCAGCTCACCCGGGCGAACGGACTGGTATCGGTGGGCGACAATCTCTCCCGCTTGATCGGCTCCCCGCTCGGCGGCCTGGTCTTCGCGACGGGCGGGTTGAGTGCTGTCGTGCTGATCGACTGCGCGACCTACGTGGTGAGCGCGATCCTGATCCTGCTGTGTCGTGCCCATCCGGTGCCGGTGTCGACCGATGTGCCCGAGGGCGTGCTGCGACAGCTCGCGGAGGGCTGGCGCGTGGTGCGGCATACCCGTCCGCTCGGTGGGCTGCTGGTCATCCAGTCGATCGGGGCGGTCGGGCAGGGCATCTTCCTGGTGCTGTTCGTCGTGTTCGTCGTCGACGTGCTGCAGGCGTCGGATGCCGAGGTCGGCCTGTTCCGCGGCGTCCAGGCGATCGGCGGCGTGCTCGGGGGGCTCGTGCTCGGGTTGCTTGCGCGCAGACTGCCGACCCGCGCCCTCATCGCGTGGGGCAACGTCGTGTTCGCACTGGTCGCACTGCTGATCTGGAATTTCGCCCCGATCAGCTCGGCCACCGCCGCCTATGTGGGGTTCTTCATCGCCATCGGCATCCCCGCCGTCACGGCGACCGCCGCCGAGATGTCGCTTGCCCAGGCGACCGCCCCGCTCGCCGCGCTCGGCCGGGTCAGCGCGATCATGCAGACCTCGATGCTGGCGGCGCAGGGCGTGGGGCTGCTGCTCGCCGGGGTGCTCGCCGATCGCTTCGGGGTGCTGCCCATCCTCGACGCACAGGCGCTGCTCTACCTGCTCTGCGGGGTGCTCGCCCTGGTGCTGCTGCGCGACGGTCGCGCAGCACGGTAGGGCGACCCATGTACGAAATGCAGGCAATTTTCCCGCGACACACCGTTTTCGTGGCCTGACGGCGGCGTGGCGGAAGTTCTGCCTGCATTTCGTACGTGTGAGCGGTGCGGTGAGGGTCAGCGGCTCGCCGCCGTGGAGGCGCGGTCAGGCGTCGGCGGCGGCAGCGAGCTGCGCGGCGACCCAGTCGACATCGCCGCGGATGGCGCCGACCGTGACCCGCACGAAGCCTCCCGCGGTGTCCGCCGTATCCGCCTGGAACGGGGCTCCCGACGCCACCCGCAGCCCCGCCGCGGCGAGCTGCACGATCGCCGCGCGCTCATCGGCGACCGGCAGCCAGGTGTTGATGCCGTCCGCCGCCGGGAGTGCGACGCCGTGCCCGGCGAGCGCCGCGGAGAGGTCACGCTGTCGGGCCGCATAGATGCGCCGGGCATCCGCCACCTCCGCGATCGACGCCGGGTCGGTGAGCAGGTCGTGCAGCATCGTCTGCAGCATCCGCGAGGTCCAGCCCGGGCCGAGCAGCCGGCGGGCGACGAGCGGGTCGATCAGCTCGGCCGGTCCGCCGATCGCCGCGATGCGAAGGTCGGGCCCGTGCGACTTCGAGAAACTGCGGATGTGCAGCACCTGCCCCGGCAGCCACTGCGCCAGGCTCACGTCGGCGACGGCGGAGATGCCGGCAGAGTGGTCGTCCTCGATCACGATCACGTCGCTCGCGTGCCGACTGCGACGGATGACCTGGGCCAGCTGTTCTGCGCGGCCCCGGCTGAGCGAACGCCCCGTCGGGTTCTGCGCTCGCGGCTGCAGCAGCATCATGCTCGGCCGCAGGGTGAGGGCGTGCTCGAGAAGCTCGGGGAGCATCCCCTCCTCGTCCGCGCCGACCGGCACCCGCACCGCGCCCACGTGATCGACGAGGTCGAAGATGGGCGGGAAGCCGGGGTCTTCGACCACGACCCGGTCGCCGAAGCGCACCACGAGATCCATCGCCCGCGAGATCGCGTCGAGCGCACCGTCGACCACGGTGATCGCCTCCACGGGAGTGGGCCAGCCGGCACGCAGCACGGCCTCGAGCTCCGGGATCACGGGCTGATCGAGGTAACTGGGGGTGTCCGCCCGCAGCGCGATGCGGCTGAAGGCCGGCCCCAGCGCGGGGAGCAGCGTCGGATCGGGGGTGCCGCTGGAGAGGTCGAGCCTGGTCGCCTCGAGCTGCCCGGCCAGACCCTGGTAGCGCGGGGGCAGCCAGCGCCGAGGTGCCGCCCGCACGAAGCTGCCGCTGCGACCGCGGGAGACGATCAGTCCGACACCGGAGAGGGCCTGCCAGGCATGGCTGACGGTGGCCGGGCTCACGCTGAGGTCCGCCGCGAGTTCGCGCACCGTCGGCAGCCGGTCGCCCGGCGCGAGCTCGCCCGACGTGATGAGGCGGGCGACGGCGGCGGCGATGCCGTGCGGCGTCACCTCTTCGACGGATTCGGCGATCGCTCTCATGGCGCCCCAGACCTGATCTTTTTTTACGCCGGAGAAACGTAAAAGAAATGTTTACGGAGCAGAATAACAAAAAGGACCAATGGAGGCACGGATGACTGTCGTACGCGCAGCGATCACCCAGACCACGTGGACGGGCGATAAGGAGTCGATGATCGCCAAGCACGAGCAGTTCGCGCGGGATGCCGCCGCGGCCGGCGCCCAGGTGATCTGCTTCCAAGAACTGTTCTACGGCCCGTACTTCGGCATCACCGAGGATGCCAAGTACTACGCATACGCCGAGGCCGCCGACGGCCCGATCGTGCAGCGCTTCGCCGCTCTGGCCAAGGAGCTCGGCCTGGTGATGGTCCTCCCGATCTACGAGGAGGACATGCCCGGCGTCTACTACAACACCGCGGTGGTGGTGGATGCCGACGGCACGACCCTCGGCAAATACCGCAAGCACCACATCCCGCACCTCGAGAAGTTCTGGGAGAAGTTCTACTTCCGTCCGGGCAATCTCGGCTACCCCGTCTTCCAGACCGCGGTCGGACCGATCGGCGTCTACATCTGTTACGACCGGCACTTCCCCGAGGGATGGCGCGAGCTCGGGTTGAACGGAGCCCAGATCGTCTTCAACCCGAACGCCACCAAGCCGGGTCTCTCGAACCGGCTCTGGGAGATCGAGCAGCCCGCCGCGGCCGGCGCCAACGGCTACTTCGTCGCCGCGCCCAATCGGGTCGGCACGGAGGACAACGAGTACGGGGATCTCGCGGTCACCTTCTACGGCAACAGCCAGTTCGTCGATCCGCAGGGGAACATCATCGGCGGCTACGGAAGTGGCGACAGCGAGGAGGTCGTGATCCGCGACCTCGACATGGACATGATCCGGCAGGTGCGCGACAACTGGCAGTTCTACCGTGACCGTCGCCCGGAGTCGTACACCAGCATCCCGAAGCCGTAATCACCACGGACCCTGAGCTTGTCGAAGGGCGCTGAAAGGACAACATGGCCAAGACCCTGATCACGAACGGCCTGGTCGTCAACGCGACCGGCACCGGCAAGGCGGACGTACTGATCGACGGGGAGACCATCGCCGCCGTGCTCGCTCCGGGTTCGACGCTGCTCGGCTTCGACCTGGAGGCGAACGTCGACACCGTGATCGACGCCACGGGCAAGTACGTCATCCCGGGCGGAATCGACGGGCACACGCACATGGAGATGCCGTTCGGCGGCACCAACGCCAGCGACACGTTCGAGACCGGTACGCGGGCCGCTGCCTGGGGCGGCACCACGAGCATCGTGGACTTCGTGGTGCAGTACCCGAACGAGAGTGTGATCGACCGCTACCAGGCCTGGCACGAGAAGGCCGCGGGCAATTGCGCCATCGACTACGGGTTCCACCAGATCCTCAGCGATGTTCAGGACTCGTCCCTGGTGGCGATGGACGA
>JBEVGK010000003.1:0-9955 GCA_040511795.1 Lacisediminihabitans sp.
GGAGCTGCGCCTCATCACCTGCGGCGGGGTCTTCAACCGCGCTAGCGGCCACTACGTCGACAACCTGATCGTCTACGCGAGCCTGTCGCCTTCTGGCCCGTGAGTTGCACGTTGGAGTGGTTATCCGGCGCTCAGAACCACTCGAACATGCAACTCACGAAGGGCGGCCGCTCCTAGAAGTCGTTGAGGTTGGCGCGCAGCCCGCCGTTGCCGAACTCGGAGCGCAGGATGCCGCGACGCCGCAGCTCCGGAACCAGACGATCGAGGTAGGTGTGCACCGTCACCGGGTGCAGGTCACCCCAGAAGATGAAGCCGTCGTTGTCGGCCTCCTCGCCGAGACGCTCGATGAAGTCCGCCACCTGCTCTGCGGTGCCGACGAAACCGCTGCCATCGTCGATGCGACCCTTGCGGGCCTTCCGGGTGGCGAGCTCTCGCAGACTGACGTCCACGGCATCCGCCGCACCCCCGGTGAGACTCGCGATGCTGCCCTGCGACACGTGCTGCCCGAACACCGACAGGTCGAGCGGGCGATCGAGGTCGAGTTTCGTGAGGTCGGTCTCCAGGTCGCTGGACTGGTTCGCCAGCAGGCGCAGCACCTCCGTGTCAGACGGATGCTCGGACGCCGCGACGATGCGCGCAACCTCCTCCTCGCTCGACACGATCTCCGGGATGAAGGCGAACAGGATGGTGATGTCGGATGCCCGGCGCCCCTTCTCGATCGCCGCGTCGTGGATCTTCTTGCGGTAGGCCTTCACCCCCTCGACGGTGAGCTTGGTCAGCGCCAGCTGCACGTCGGAGTTGCGGCCGGCGAAGGCCAGCCCGCGACCGGAGCCGCCGGGCGAGACGATGATCGGGTCACCCTCCTCCGCGGCGAACGGGATCGCGTTGAGCGAGCCCTCGGTGCGGAAGTACTCCCCCTCGTGCCGGAAGTTGCCGATCCTGCTGCCGTCCGCGAACTGCCAGGTGTCGGTGTTCTCGACCAGGCCGCCGTCGTCCCAGCTGTGCCAGAGACCGCGCACCGCGTCGATCCACTCCTCGGCCCGGTCGTAGGCGGCATCGTGCGAGATCTCGTCGATGCCGAAGTGCCGCGCACTCTTCACGTCGGTGACCACGTTGATGCCGAAGCGGTGCGAGCTCAGGTGCTGCAGTGTCGCGAACTGTCGCGCGGCCAGGTACGGCGGGTAGGCGCCGGCGTTGATGGTCGGGGTGATTCCGATGTGCGAGGTGACGTCGAACAGGTACGGGGTCAGCATCAGCGGGTCGTGTTTGGGGCCGCCGTAGGCGCCGCGCACGCGCAGGTCGATGGTCTCGGGTGAGCCGAGCGAGAGCGCATCCTCGATGATCAGCAGGTCGAGGCCGGCCTGCTCCAGCTCGCGGATCGACTGCTGGTAGATCCGCGGCTCCTGCCAGCGGTAGTTCCACAGGTAGTCGGAGCGACCCCAGCCCTGCGGCCCGAAGCCGCGGCCGAAGAACCATCCGAAGTGCTGGAGCCGTGTCATCCGTCGACCCTATAAGGGCACTCGGATGCCGACCAGCGTCGGTCGCCTTTGTGTCGTCGTGTGAACGGGCGGCATTGCCGCACGCGACCGCGGACCCTACCGTGGAGCAACCCCGAAGGAGACGCACCGTGACCACGACCCAGCAACCGTATGGTGCCGACCATTTCGGTTTCGACACCGATCAGGTGCACGCCGGCGAGGTCATCGGCGACGGGTTCGGTGCGCGCATCACCCCGATCAACCTCACCGCGGGTTTCGTGTTCGACTCCTTCGATCACGCCAAGGCACGCTTCGAGGGCGAGGACGGCGCGTGGGTCTACACCCGCAACAGCAACCCGACGAACGCGGTCGTCGAGTCGCGGCTCACCGCGCTCGAGCACGGTGTCGACAGCATCGTCGTCGGCAGCGGGCAGGCGGCGATCACGGTCGCGATGCTCGCCATCCTGAAGGCGGGCGACCACTTCCTCGCCACGCGCAGCCTGTACGAGGGCACGAAGACGTTGTTCCGCGAGAACTTCGGCCGGTTCGGCATCGAGGTCGAGTTCATCGACGACCCGCACGATCTCGCCGAGTGGCGGCAGAAGCTGCGGCCGACCACACGCGCGGTGTACTCCGAGGCGATTCCGAACCCGAAGAACGACCTGATCGACTTCGAGGTGGTGGCCGGATTCGCCGAGGAGGCCGGACTGCCGTTCATCATCGACAGCACCGCCGCGACACCGTACCTGCTGCGACCGCTCGACCACGGGGCATCCATCGTCGTGCACTCGGCCAGCAAATTCCTGAGCGGTCATGGCGCCTCGCTCGCCGGGGTGATCGTCGACGGCGGCAGCTTCGACTGGGGCCGCCATCCGGAGAAGTTCCCGCAGTTCTCCACGCCGGCGGCGGACGGCAGCACCTACGTCTCCCGATTCGGCGCCGAGGCCTTCACCGCGTACGCCCGCTCGATCATCGCGGCCCGGCTCGGCCCGGTGCTCTCGCCGTTCAACGCCTTCCTGCTGTTGCAGGGGCTCGAGACCCTCTCGCTGCGGGTCGAGCGGCACTCGCGCAACGCGCTCGCTCTGGCCGAGTGGCTCGAACGGCAGCCCGAGGTGGAGTCCGTCGACTACTCGGGGCTGGCATCGAGCCCGCACCACGCCCTGGCCGAGCGGTACCTGCCGAAGGGTGCCGGCTCGGTGTTCGGCTTCACGCTCGCCGGTGGGCAGGACGCCGCCCGCACCGTGATCGACGCCGTGGAGCTGTTCACCCGGATGACGCACATGGGCGACGTGCGGTCGATGATCCTGCACCCGGCGACGACCTCGCACTCGCAACTGAGCGCCGCCGATCGCGAGCGTCAGGGAATCGGCGACGGCCTGGTGCGACTCTCGGTCGGTATCGAGGATGAGGCAGACCTGATCGCGGACCTGGAGCATGCCTTCGCGGTGTTGCGCGCTACGGCCCCGGCGCTCAGCGCGTCGCGCTGAGGTCGATACCGGCCCGCTGTTCGAGAAGCTTCGCGACGAGCAGCTCCCCGTCGACCGGGCCGAACGCGGCGAGCGCCTCCCGGTGCAGTCCGGCGACGAGGGCCGACAGGGCGAACGGGGTGCCGGCCGTCGCGGCGAGCGCGGCCAGCGTGTCCAACTCCTCGACGCAGCGGTCGAGGCCGAAGGTCTCCGCGTAGTCGCCCGCCAACAGCCGATCGAGATACCCGTCAATGAATGCGCTGCCTCCCGCGCTCCGCGGCAGGATGTCGCGCATCGCGTCCAGCGTCAGCCCGAGTTTCACCCCGAGCAGCAGCGCCTCGGTCACCGCCACCGCCTGCCCGAACCAGAGCAGGTTCGCGAGCAGCTTGACGATCTGGCCGTCCTGCGGGCGCTCGCCTGCCCGTTCGATGCGGGATGCGATGGTCTCGAGCAGCGGGCGCAGGCTCTCGACATCCGTCTCCGCACCGCCGACGAACAACGTGAGCGTTCCCGCCTGCGCCTCGGCCGGGCCGCCGCCCATCGGGGCACCGACCGCGCGCGCGTCACGAGCGAGCCGCGCGGTGAGCGCCGGGTCGCCGCTGGTCAGGTCGAGCCACAGCGCGCCGGGAATCATCGCTGCCAGCAGGTCGGGCATCACCGCTTCGGTCTCGGCGCGGCCCGGCAGCACCGTGACGAGGACGTCGACGGATGCCGCGAGCTCCCGCGCGCTGCCCGCGGTGCTGAGCGGCCCACCCCGCGGGTCGTACCCCTGTAGTTCGAACCCGGCCGCCGCCAGCCGCGCCGCGATCGGCGCGCCCATCCGTCCGAGCCCGAGCACTCCGATGCGTTGCATGGCTCGACCGTACCGGGCGGGGCTGCATCCATTCGGCGAAATGTGTTGCTGCGGTTCGGTCATGACGACACTTTTCGCCGAGTCGATGGTGGGCAGTCGGAATTAGCCCGGTCACTCGGGGTCGGCGAGCAGGGCGACGCGCTCACGGAGGTACCGCTCGAGCGGAGTCACCCCGTCGCCGGGGGCCCAGCGCACGAGCACCTCGCCGTCGCGCACCGAGAGCGGACCGGAACCGCGCAGCAGTGCGGCGCCGTCCAGCGAGATCGGCGTGAACTCGAAGTTCACATTCTCACCGACGTCGAAGCCGCCGCGGGATGCCGCCAGCCGTTCCGCGCGCCGCTGGTCGGCCTCGGGCGAACGGTTCGTCACCCCGCGCAACGGCACGATCGCCCGGGTGACCTTGCCGGTGGCATGCAGCGCACCGTCGCGCGCGAGCAGCAGGGCTCCCAGCCGCCAGGCCCTACCGGCGGGGCGGATGCTGTCCGCGCTGCGAAACCGCGCAATGCCCCTGCCCCGCGTGATGACGCCGAGCGCCTCGTCCGGCACCGCGCGCCGCTCGAGTTCGGTCGTGGTGCGGGCGAGCAACTCGCACACGCGGGCCGCGAGAGCCGCGGCATCCGTCTCGCTCATGCACCCGACGCTACCCGCGGGACTAGTGCTGATGCCGAGTCGGGCCTACCGTGACCGCCATGCATCGCGAACGGCGCCTGCACGACGTCAGGCCACGACATCCGGCACCCCACCTGGCACGCGTGAGCCTGTCGCGGGACTGGGATCGCATCTGGATCCGGGCCAAGCTCGACCGACCACTCCCCGCGGACGCCGCGCCGTTGCGCCTGTCGCTGCACATCGCGGGCGAGGGGGATGTGCTGCAGTTCGGGCTCACGGTCGCGCGCGGCGAACTCCGACGCTTCTTCGTGATCGACCACGGTGTGCCGCACCTGCACGAGCTCGACGGGGACGGTTTCGCGATGGGCGACACGGTGATCGTGGCGGCCTTCGAGGCGCACTGGCTGGCCTCGGTCGCACCGCCGCTGGAGATCGGCGCGATGCTCACCTACGATGCGATGACCGACCAGGGCGAAGTGCCCGTCAGCGTGCTCAACGAACTCCGCTAGTCCACGCCCGAGAGAAGACGAGATGACCCGCGACAAGTATCACGAGGTGACAGCGGTGAGCGAGGAGGGCCTCGCGGACGCGAAGGCCGTCGTCGCCGCCGGCGACCCGATCGCTCAACACTCCGATGTCCCGCCCGCCTCGGCTTCGGACATCCCGTTCGAGGAGGCTGCCGAGGCTCACGAGCACGGATCGCTGTAGCGGGAGCCGCGCCGCTATCCGGTGGCGGTGCCGAACAGCAGGCCGAGGAGGTACGTGACGAGCGCCGCTCCGAAGCCGATCGCCAGCTGACGCAGCGCGCGCAGCAGCGGCGGGCCACCCGACAGCACACCGACGATGGCCCCGGTGCCGAGCAGCGCGAGACCGACCAACCCCGCCGCCACGAGGATCGCGGGCAGGCCGGAGAGCCCGAACAGGTACGGGATGATCGGGATGATCGCGCCCGAGGCGAAGAAGCAGAAGCTCGATAGCGCCGCCCCGATGCCGGTGCCGATCGCCTCGTGTGCGTCGGCCTCCTCGGTGACGACCAGGCTGTTGTCGGCGAGCACCTCCGCGGCGTGCCGGTCTGCCTCCTCCGGCGTCATGCCGCGCGAGCGGTAGACCAGGCTCAGCTCGTTCGCGTCGACGTCGAGATGCGGCAGCGCACGGTTGCTCTCCGGGTCGGGGGTGGAGGCGTCGAGCAGTTCGCGCTGCGATCGCACCGAGACGTACTCCCCCGCACCCATCGAGAGGGCGCCGGCCAGCAGTCCGGCGATGCCGGTGAGCAGCACGACATGGGTCGCCACCCCGCTCGCGCTCACGCCGATGGTCAGCGCCAGGTTCGAGACGAGTCCGTCGTTGGCGCCGAAGACCGCGGCACGGAAGGTGCCCGACAGCCGGTTGCGACCGCGGGTCGCGAGACCACGCAGCACCTCGCCGTGGATGCGTTCGTCGGCGGCCATGGCGGCCGTCGCATCCGAGTCCGCCTCGTAGGGCGAGCGCGCCTCCGCCCGCTGTGCGAGCGCGAGCACGAAGACCGACCCGAAGCGGCGGGCGAGGAATCCGAGCAGACGGGTACGGATGTCGCCCTTGCGCGGCTTGCCCAGTTGGTCGCCGAGCAGGTCCCGCCAGTGCTCCTCGTGCCGCCCTTCCGCCTCGGCGAGGGCGAGCAGGATGTCGCGTTCCTCTCCCTCGCGCCGACCGGCGAGGTCGCGGTAGACGGCGGCCTCGGCCTGCTCGTCGGCGAGATACTGACGCCAGCGTCGGAGTTCGGACTTCGACGGGCGGCGGGCGCTGTCAGGGAGTGTGGCGGCCACGGGGATCCTTCCGAGGGCGACCGGAGAATGGCTGATCAGCCTCGTTCAGAATACCGCACGCCCCAGGACAGCGACCAGGACTCGTCCGGCTGCAGCCAGCGCAGGCCGTCACCGGAGTTGAAGGCCTCGGCCGGCGCGGTCATCGGCTCGATCGCGATCGCGGTGGCGAGGCCGTCCGCCCGCGGGAAGATGCGCGTGGTGAAGATCTGCAGAAAGGGGAAGTTCTCGTCCTGCCACAGCTGCACGGTGCGACCGTCGGGCGCGCGGAGGGTCACGACACTCTCGCCGTCATCGACACTGAGGTCGGCGAAGGCGTCGTCGAGGGCGAGGTCGCCGATCGGGCGGCCGGCGCGGAGATCGAACGGGAGCCCGTCGACGGGGACGGTGGCGGTGGGGAGGAGGCGGTCATCCGTCTCGATCCAGGAGGCTGCGCTGGTGGTGAGCACCACCTCGTCGGTGGGCACGTCGCCGACGCGGAAGAACGGGTGAACACCGACCGCGACCGGCGCCGGCACATCGCCGACGTTGCGCAGGTCGTGGGTCACGACGAGGCCGTCGTCCGTGAGCTCGTACCGGATCGCCGACCACACCTCGAAGGGGTAGCCCCGGGTCGGGTAGATGGTCACGCCGAGGGTGATCGCGTTCTCGCTCTGCTCGACCACCGTGTGCGGCCGGTCGCGCACCAGGCCGTGGATGGCGTTCTGCTTGTCGGGCTCGGTGAGGTCGAGCTGCTGCTCCTCGCCGTCGAGGTGCCAGATCCCGTCGCGGATGCGGTTCGGCCACGGCACGAGCACACCGCCCGACACGAAGGGCGGCACCACGTCGGCCGCGTAGGGCTCCATCACGTCGACGCCGTCGAAGGACAGCTGGCGGATCGCCGCTCCGACCTCGGTGATCACGGCGGTGGCGGTCTTGTGGCTGAGGACGAATTGCTGTCCGGTGGGGGCGCGCATCCGACCAGCCTAGCGACGGCGCTCAGGCCGGGATGACCTCGAGCCCCGCCGCGCGGAGGGCCGCGGCATCCGCTTCCGCGACCGTGATCAGAGCGTCGACGTCGGCCAGCGGAGCGACCCGACTGAGTTGGGCGACGCCGAGCTTTCCGCTGTCGGCGACGACGATGCTGCGCGCGGCGGTGGCGAGCATCCTGCGCTTCACATCGGCCTCGGGCAGGTTGATGTTGGTGATGCCGGCGACGACGTCGACCCCGCTGCAGCCGATGAAGGCGAGGTCGGCCCGGATGTGTTCGAGTACCGCCCCGGCGAGCGGGTCGACCAGGGAGTGCTGCAGCGGGCGCAGCGTTCCCCCGGTGACGACGACGGTGAAGCGTGGGATGGCGGCCTCGAGCAGCATGGCGATGTTGAGGGCATTGGTGATGACGACCACGTCGCGCAGATCGGTTCGGTCGAGCATGGCCGCAGCCACCGCCGTGGTCGTGGTGCCGACATCCAGAATCACCGCCTGGCCGGACTCGACCAGCGCTGCCGCGGCGGCGCCGATGCGGAGCTTCTCGTCGCTGGCGTCGAGCAGCGACTGCTCGAAGGCGTTCTCGGTCCGTTGGGCGGCGACCGCTCCCCCATGCACGCGCTGCACCGCGAGCGATTCCAGATCGGCACGGACGGTGACCTCCGAGACGCCGAACAGCGCGCTCAGTTCGGCGACCCGGGCGAAGCCCTGCGCCTGGATGTGCTCGAGCATCCGGGCACGGCGCACCGCCGCGGGGAGCACAGGTGCGGCGTCACTCATCCGGTTAGTTTCGATTATTTGCGTTTTATTGTCAATGCGGGCTAATGTTCTTGCGTTTCCCTCCAGATCGGATAAAGGCACCATGGGCCAGATCGTCAAACGCGCGACCGTCTTGGCAGACGGACGCGACCTCATCTACTTCGATGACGCCGACAGCACGCTCGGGGCGGACCGGACAGCGGATGCCCGCGTGCTCGACCCGCGCCCGGCCACCGCGACCATGCGGCAAGACCCGCTGACCGGCGAATGGATCTCCATCGCCGCGGCCCGACAGAACCGCGTCTTCCTGCCGCCCGCCGACCAGGACCCCCTCGCACCGGCCACCGCGAACAACCCCTCCGAGGTACCCGACCAGTACGACGTGGCGGTGTTCGAGAACCGCTCCCCCTCCTTCGGTCCGGAATTGGGCGAGGACTACCCACTCGCCGAACTCTCGAGCATCGGCCTCGGCCGCACTCTCCCGTCGATCGGTCGCTGCGAGGTCGTCTGCTTCAGTCCCGAGACGCAGGGCTCCTTCGGTAGCCAGACGCGCTCCCGTGCGCGCACCGTGATCGAGGCCTGGGCCGACCGCACCGCCGCGCTCTCCGCGCTGCCGGGCATCCGTCAGGTGTTCCCGTTTGAGAACCGCGGCGAGCAGATCGGCGTCACCCTGCACCACCCGCACGGCCAGATCTACTCCTACCCCTACATCACCCCCCGCACGCAGCGCCTGCTCGACTCGATCGAGCGCTTCGAGGGCGACCTGTTTCAGAGCATCCTCGACTTCGAGCGCGGCTCCGAACGGATGCTGCTCGCCGGCGAGCACTGGACGGCCTACGTTCCCTTCGCCGCCCGCTGGCCGATCGAGGTGCACATGCTGCCACACCGTCAGGTCGCCGACTTCGCCGGCACCACGGACGCGGAGCGCGACGAGCTCGCCGGGATGTACCTGCGGCTGCTGCGTGCCATCGACGGTCTCTACGACATCCCCACCCCGTACATCGCCGCCTGGCACCAGGCGCCGGTCGACGTGGGCCGGGACGACATCCGACTGATGCTGCAGATCACCTCCCCGCGCCGTGCCGCAGACAAGCTGAAGTACCTGGCCGGCTCGGAAGCCGCCATGGGCGCGTGGATCGGCGACGTACTCCCCGAACAGACGGCAGCCCGCATCCGCGAGGCCCTCGAGAAAGTGGCAGAACCCTCATGAGCGACATCCGCGACGACACCGCCGAGACCTTCACCGCCCTGTTCGGCCACGAGCCGAGCGGGCTCTGGTCGGCGCCGGGCCGGGTCAACCTGATCGGCGAGCACACCGACTACAACCTCGGCTTCGTGCTGCCTTTCGCCATCGATCGTCGCACCATCGTCGCCCTGGGACTGCGCGAGGACGGCATCGCCCGCGTCGCCAGCTCCTTCGCCGAGGAGGCCGTGGAGATCCCGCTCGCCGAGCTGAGCCCCGAGGCCCTCGAGGGCTGGTCGGCCTACCCGCTCGGGGTGGCCTGGGCGCTCGGCCAGCGCGGTGCCGACCTCGCCGCCGTGCCCGGCTTCGACATCTACATCGAGTCGAACGTGCCCGTCGGCGCCGGACTCTCCTCCTCCGCCGCGATCGAGAGTGCCGTCGCCCTCGCCCTGAACGACGTCTGGCAGCTCGGCTTCGACCGCGAGACGCTCGCCCAGGTCGGCCAGCTCGCCGAGAACAAGGCGGTCGGCGCACCCACCGGCATCATGGACCAGTCCGCCTCCCTGCTCGGTCAGAAGGACTCGGCCGTGTTCCTCGACTGCCGCAGCCTGGAGTCGCAGATCGTCGACCTCGGCTTCGACCGGGCCGGACTCGTCGTGCTCATCATGGACACCGGCGTCACCCACGCGCACTCCACCGGTGGCTACGCCGAGCGGCGCGCATCCTGCGAGCTCGGCGCGAGCCTGCTCGGGGTCGAGAGCCTGCGTGACGTGACCGTCGACGACCTTCCGCGTGCCCGCGAGATCATGGATGACGTCACCTTCCGCCGCGTGCGTCACGTG
>JBEVGK010000004.1:0-4382 GCA_040511795.1 Lacisediminihabitans sp.
AGCCGCGGGCGCGGTCCCACGTCGCGGCGTCCGGCGCCATCCGTTCGCGAATGCGCGCACGACCGTCGGCGTCGAAGACCAGCCATGCGACTGCGAGGTCGGTCGCCGGGTCGCCGGAGGTCACGTCGCCGAAGTCGATGATCGCGGCCAGCTCGAGTCGGTCGGTGCGCTGCTCGAGCAGGATGTTCGCGGGGTGCAGGTCGCCGTGCAGCCAGACCGCTGGTCCGCTCCAGAGCGGAGCCGCGAGCGCGCTCTGCCACGCGGCCTCGATTTCGGCGGCGTTGTCGAAGGCGGCCAGGCGCGCGCGCAGCGCGGAGTCCCGACGCGCGAGCGGCACACCGCGCACCGGGTTGACGGGAGCGTCGACCGGGGCGGGCACGTGCAGCGCGAGCAGGGCATCCGCCAGCTCGTCCGCGACCACAGTGCGCTTCGTGACCGGCCACTCGTACGCGGGGGCGCCCGGCAGCCAGGGCGTGATCGACCAGCGAAACGGATAGCCGAACTCCGGCTCGCCGGCCGCGACCGGAGTGGGCACCGGTACCGGAAGGAGCGCGGCGAGTGTCGGCAGCCAGCGCTGCTCGCCGGCGATCAGATCGGCGGCCACGGCGCGCCGCGGCAGCCGCACCAGGTGCTCGTCGCCGAGCCGGTAGATGTCGTTGTCCCAGCCGTGGGCGAGCATGTCGACCGGTGCGGAGAAGCGCGGATGCTGGCTGCGCACCAGTCGGTCCACCAACGTCGCATCGATCTGCGGTTCCATCATCGCCTCCTGTCGTCGCGCGCGCGGCCATCGATCGTATCGGCCTAAGCTCGAAGGATGAGCTTCTCGGTTCGGCCCGCCCGCACGTCTGACGTCCCGATCATCCAGGCACTCGTCGAGCCGCTGGTGCAGAAGCGCATCCTGCTCGGCAAAGACTCCGTGGTCTTCTACGAGGCGATTCAGGAGTTCCGCATCGCCGAAGACGAGAGCGGAACCCCGATCGGCTGCGGTGCGCTGCACGTGATGTGGCAAGACCTGGGCGAGGTGCGCACCCTCGCGGTCACCCCGGAATGGCTGCACCGCGGCGTCGGCCACGCCCTGCTCGAACAGCTCGAAGCGGATGCCCGCGACCTCGGCCTCAGCCGCCTGTTCTGTCTCACCTTCGAGGTGCCGTTCTTCACCCGGCACGGCTTCGAGCCGATGACCGAGGAGCCGATCGACCCCGCCGTGTACGCCGAATTGGAGCGTTCGCCCGATGAGGGCGTGGCCGAGTTTCTGGATCTTGCCCGGGTAAAGCCGAACACGCTCGGAAATACCCGGATGTTGAAGAGGCTGTAGCTACCCTTAGCCCATGTCGACGTTCCGCAATCCGGTCGGCCCGCAGGAACCCCAGGTCTACTGGCGCCGCAGGCTGGCCGTCGGCGCGGGAATTCTCGCGGTGATCATCATCGTGATTCTCATCATCGTGCGACCTGGGAGCGGCGGCAGCGGTGCCGCAAGCCCCTCGGACACGAAGAAGCCCGTTGCCGAGTCATCCGTCTCCCCGTCGCCTTCGCCGTCCACCAGCGCGGCGACCGGCGACTGCCTGCCCGCCAACATCAAGGTCGAGGCGGTGACCGACGCGACCACCTACGGCAGCGAGGTGAACCCCCAGATCGGCATGAAGATCACGAACACCGGGTCGAAGGCGTGCACCGTGAACGCGGGCACCACCCAGCAGAACCTGATCATCACCAGTGGATCCGAGACGATCTGGCAGTCGAAGGACTGCCAGGTGAACGCGGTCGACTTTCCGCAGGCGCTCGAGCCCGGCAAGCCTGTCGACACCCCGCTCATCGCCTGGGACCGCACCCGCTCCGCGCCGACCACGTGCGCGGCGACCGACAAGGCGAAGGTGACGGCGGGGGGCGCCAGCTACCACCTCTCGGTGATGCTCGGCCAGATCAAGTCCAAGCAGACGGTGCAGTTCATCCTCAACTAGCGGCGGCGCGGCGGCTCGCCTGCCGCGGATGTCCGCTGGACTTTGTTATCCGCGCGGGGGTTGTACCTGCCGCGCAGATGACAAACGGGCGCGGAGATAACGGCGGTCAGAACGCCGGGATGTCCGGCTGCTCGAGTTGCGCCAACGAAAAGGCCAGGCGCATCGCCTCACGCAGGTGGGCGAGCTCCGCATCGATCATCGTGGTGAAACCCAGCCGCTTCGCCTCGGTGGTGCGCTGCTTCGCCTGCGACACCGGGCGGATCTCCCCGGCGAGGCTGATCTCCCCGACCGCGGCCAGCGTCGACGGGAACGCGCGGTCGCTGTAGGCGCTCGCGATGGCCAGTGCGATGGCGAGGTCGGCTCCGGGCTCGGTGAGACGGATGCCGCCCACCGTCGACACATACACGTCGTGTTCGCCGAGTTTCATTCCCGCGCGCCGCTCCAGCACCGCGAGCAGCATCGCCACCCGCGAGGAGTCCACCCCGTTGGTGACCCGCCGCGGGTTGGGCGCCGACGACTTCACGATCAGCGCCTGCACCTCGACGGGCAGCGCGCGGCGCCCCTCGACCGCGACGGTGACGCAGGTGCCGCTGACGGCGACATTCCCGCGGGAGAGGAACAGCCCGCTCGGGTCGGCCACCTCGGCGATGCCGTCGCCGGTCATCTCGAAGCAACCGACCTCGTCGGTGGGGCCGAAGCGGTTCTTCTGCGCGCGCACGAAGCGCAGGGCCGTCTGCCGGTCGCCCTCGAAGTGGCAGACCACGTCGACCAGGTGCTCGAGCAGGCGCGGGCCGGCGATCGTGCCGTCCTTGGTGACGTGGCCGACCAGCAGCACGGGAAGATTGCGGTCTTTGGACACGCGGATCAGCGTGGATGCCACCTCGCGCACCTGCGAGGTTCCGCCGGCGATGCCCTCGCTGGCCGCACTCGCGACGGTCTGCACCGAGTCGACGATGAGCAACTGCGGGTCGACCTGCTCGATCTGCCCGAGCACGGTGGCCAGGTCGGTCTCGGCGGCGAGGAAGAGGTTGTGATCGAGGGCGTTGGTGCGCTCGGCGCGCAGTCGCACCTGGCTGGCCGACTCCTCCGCCGTGACGTACAGCACGCGCTGCCCGGACAGGGCGGCGCGGGCAGCCACCTCGAGCAGCAGCGTCGACTTGCCCACGCCGGGTTCGCCGCTGAGCAGGATGGTGGAGCCGGGAACGATGCCGCCGCCCAACACCCGATCGAATTCGGCGATGCCGCTCGGCCAGTGCGCGCTCGCTTCGGCCGTGATCATGGTGATCGGGCGGGCGATGCGGGAGTCGGGCGGAGCGAGCGGTTTGACCTGGCGCGCGGAGGTGCCGGTCTCCGTGACATCCACCACCGTGTTCCACGATTGGCACTCGGCGCAGCGGCCGGCCCACTTCGGGGTGCTCCAGCCGCACTCCGTGCAACGGAAGTTCGACGGAGTTTTGGGCATGCGACGAGCCTAGGTCAGGCCACCGTCAGTTCTGTGCGGCTGTGGATTGCGCGCGCGGAAAGCGCCTGTCGAGGAGGGGAACGAAAGCGGATGCCCACACCCTGTAGCCGCGATCGTTCGGGTGGAAGAAGTCTGCCGCGACCTGGTTGAGCGCGTACCGGGCACCGCCCTGGCGTCGGGTGAACGCGTGCACGGGGGCCACCTCGAAGCCGCGCTCGCCCGCCAGGCGATGCACGATCTCGTTGGCGATTCCCACCCGTCGCTCGGCTGCGCCGAAGTAGAAGGCGGGGATGTCGCCCACGATGCTGCCGGGCGGCAGCGCGTCGTAGACGATGGCGAGCTCGCGCTCGAACCGATCTGCCTCGAAGCTGGCAATATCGTTCGCGCCGATCGCCGCGGTCACCAGGTCGGGCTTCAGTTTCTTCAGCAGGGGCAGCTGCACGGCGATCGCGTCGCGCAGCCGCGCGCCCGAGACGCTGAGGTTCGCGACCTGCACCGTCTGGCCCGTACGCCGACGCAGGTGGTCGGCGAGCATGCCGACGTAGCTGCGTCCGGGGCGGCTGGCGCCGACACCCTGGGCCGCGGAGTCGCCGAGGGCAACGTAGAGGATCTCGCCGGGGCGGGAGCGTTGCTCCTTCCACCAGCGAGCGTTGAGGTGCAGGGTGGCGGCGAGTCGGGCCGCACCGGTGCGCTGGCGGCGGAGGACGAGCATCCGCCCGGTGAAGAATGCCGCGACGGCGGCGAGGATGCTCGAGAGGAGAATGACGACCAGACGCATAGAGGGGACTGTACGCGGGGGCCCGCCGGTCTGTACTACGATTGTCGACGGAACCGTGTCCGAGCGGCCGAAGGTGCAACTCTCGAAAAGTTGTGTGGGTGTTGAGCCCACCGTGGGTTCAAATCCCACCGGTTCCGCCAGCACCACCGAAACCCCCGTGATCAGCGATCCGGGGGTTTTCGCG
>JBEVGK010000005.1:0-4564 GCA_040511795.1 Lacisediminihabitans sp.
TCACCGCATCCCGCGCACCGAGTGGTTCGAGGCCAACGACGAGCTGGCCAGGCTCGTCGAATCCCTGCGCCGAGGAAGTCCCGACCCGTGGGCGCGGTACGCCCGCTGGGTGAGCGAGGCCGTCGCGCTGCGCGGCAGGGCTGACTAAAACCCTGGCACCGCTAGCCGCCGATCAATCCGACCGACACGATGCGGTCGTCGCCGTCGCGCGGCGACCCGCGCCCATCGGTGTTGTTGGTCACGAACCAGAGCGAGCCGTCGCGACCTTCAAGGACCGAGCGGATGCGCCCGTACTCGCCCACGAAATACTCCCGCGCCGTGGTCGGGTTCGCGACGGGGATGCCGCGGATGCGCTCGCCCTTCAGATTCGCGATGAAGACCGTGCCACCGATCACGGCGAGACCGCTCGGGCTGGCATCATCCGTTCTCCATTGCTGTACGGGATCGGTGAGGCCCGCTCCCCCGCCCTTGCCCTCGACGGTCGGCCAGCCGTAGTTCGCTCCCGGCTCGATCACGTTCAGTTCATCCCAGGTGTCCTGACCGAATTCGGCGGCGAACATGGTTCCATCGGCGGCCCAGCCCAGACCCTGCACATTGCGGTGGCCGTAGCTGTAGACCAGCGACCCGTCGAAGGGGTTGTCGGCTGGCACATCGCCGTCCACGGTCATCCGCAGGATCTTGCCCGAGAGCGCGTCGAGGTCCTGCGCCGAGCCGCGATCGGTCGCGTCGCCGACCGAGGCATAGAGCATGCCGTCCGGGCCGAAGGCGATGCGACCGCCGTTGTGCACGCTCTGCGCCGGCAGCCCGTCGAGGATCGTCGTCGCCCGCCCCAGGCGCAGGGCACCCGTCGAACCCTCGAGGGCGAAGCGCTGGATGCGATTGCCGTCCTCTCCGGTGGAGTAGACGTACAGGCGGTGCCGGTCATCAAGCGCGAGCCCGAGGAGTCCGCCTTCTCCGCCATGGGTGACTCCCGGCACGGTGCCGACCGTGCGCAGCGAGCCGTCGGCACGCAGTTGCAGGATGTCGCCGGAGTCGCGCTCGCTCACCAGAGCGCCGTCACCGTCCAGGATCACCGACCACGGGGCGTCGAGCCCGCTCGCGACCACGGTGCGCGCGCCGGCAGGCTGCACCTCGCCGGCGCCGAGAGCCGTGGGGCTGGGCACGGGCGAGGCGGTACCCGGCGGGTCGGATGCGCTGCCGCTGCAGCCGCTCAGGACGAGGCCGACGACCGCGGCGAGCGCCACAGCACTGCGGATGCGGGGCATGACTCCTCCAACCGGTCGACTACTCCCGGTCGACTACTCCCCATTCAAGCCCCGCTATCGGTGCAGCGCGCAGATGTGGAGGAGATGTGGAGGCGTGACCCGCGAAAGTACGGTCACAGTCGTCGCTCATGGCGGAGTGGTTTCAACCGGTCCGGCGCATCCGTCGCCTCGGGGAACGTTGCGGTGAACCAGCCCTCGTACCCGAACAGGAACCCGAACACCCGATTGCGCACCTCGAGGGTCACCCGAAACACTCCGGCCTCCTCGTCATACCGCTCGGTGAGATGGGCTCGACCGGAGAACAACAGGGGGAAGCGGAAGGCCGCCCGGTGCTCGTAGAACCTCTGCGCCTCCGAGGTCAGCAGGAGCGCGCCGTCATCCGTCACCGCCAGTGTGAGATCGACGGCAAGGTGCTGATGGGTCCCGAGATAGTCGACGACGACGTCCCGGTCGGGGTCGAGCACCATGGTCGCGTCGAACCGGCTGCTGCGCGCACGTCCCGCCACCCGGTACTCGCGCACGAAGGTCACAGTCTCCCGACCGAACGGGTCCAGGTATGGGTAGTTCTCTATCCGGAACGGGACATCGACTCCGACGTCGGCGACCAGGATGTTCCGCAGCCGCCCGATGCGGAGGAATGGCACGGTCCACCACGGTCCGCGGCGGATCGTCGTCATGACGCCGTCGCCGACACAGGCGTAGCCGCCCTCGAGCGAGACTCCGAAGCGCTTCTGAAGCATCGGATGAAGGCGGCCGAAGTCATCCCCCAGAGCTCGAGCGAAAACCGGCCCGACCGAACCAGGTGCTACACGGGACAGAGCGGGACTCATGGTGCCTCCAGGTCGGCGAGCGTGGGGGGAGCGTCCGCGAGTGCGCCCCCGACAGGCACGCGGGTGATGCAGCGACTCGCCTTCGGACGCCCGCGCTTCCAGAATGCGATCACGGAGACCAGCGGCCAGCTCTCGGGCGGAACGCCCTCCTCCAGCCAGATGCGCAGGCGGTCGAACGACCACGCCGTCAACCACAGCACGACGGGCCGCAGAACCAGGTCGACACCGCGGCCGAACCCGGGGGTGTAGTCATACCCGGTGATGAAGCGGACCCCGTCGGACGTCGGGATGTAGCGCCAGTAGCCCCGACCTGCCCGAAGCGGCGAGAGTCGATCGTCGGTATCGAATCGCAGCGCCGACGTTCGCGTCCCATCGGCGCGGTGCTTCTCACCGATGGACATTCCGAACCCGACGATCACATGACCGGGCGCCGAGCGCTCGTACCGGAATCGATACCCGCCGTCATCCAGGTCGGCACTCCGTGTGATCCGGCTGAAACGTGCGTCCCACCGAGGGTGCTGCTCGGTATCCTGCGTTGCCTGCCACACCGACTCGATGTCCGCGCGGATCAGCACCTCGACATAGAGCCCCTTCGAGCTGACCATGGAACACCCCCAACGCCCGACACTATCGTGAGGATCCCTACAATCATTGCCATGCACTACCCCGCGGATCGCCTATGACCGAAATCCTGCTGATCGGCGGACGGTCTGGTGCCGGCAAGACGTCGATCGCCCTCGCGGTTCACGAGATTCTCGCGCGCGACGGCATCCGCCATGCCGTCATCGAGGGCGACTAAATCTGCGGATGCTGTGGTCCGCCTACGCCGCCGCTCAGCATTTCTACAGCGTCAACTGACGCTCGATCACCCGGAGCGTATGCCCGTAGCCGACGATCTCGTGGGAGATCACCTCGACCACCGGACACAGCGCGACCAGCACGATCACCGCGACCAGGCCCTCGGTGTCTCCCGGACGGTCGAGCTGAAGGGGGCCCGAGCGACCGACGATCCAGCCGACGATCACCGCCGCACCGAGGGGTGCGATCGAGAGCGCGAACAGCGGCAGGTGCACCGCATCGAACGAGCGCATCAACACGCTCCAGAGCAGGAAGATCATCAGGATCATCACGCCCGTCGGTATGGCGAGTGCGAGCGCGATCTGGAAGATCGACAGGTCTTGCCGCTCCACCGCCTCTGCCGTGACCCGAAGCCCGGCGCCCACAGCGGCGACCGACCCGAAGATCGGAAGGTTCGCGTACCGCCACAGGAAAGTGCGCTGCGGCCAGCGCTCCAGCACGATGCGCGACGGCACCAGGAAGTACGCCCACCAGAAGCCGGTTGCGAGCACCAATCCGGACAGCATGATCACCACCGCGGCAAGCGACCAGCCACGCTCGGCGGTGAGCGCACCCACGGCGTGCACCGTCGCCGCGATGACCTCGCCGAGCACGATCAGGGTGAGCAGACCGTATCGCTCGGCGATGTGCCCGGCATTCCACGGAATGGGACCGAGCCGTCGCTCCGCCACGACCGGGATGATCATCTCTGCGAGTGCGAGGCCGACGAGGGCGGCGACCGTGAACCCGACCGGACCCGGGATGACGGTGGTGAGCAGCCATCCGACCTGGGCGAGGGAGATGGTGATGACGCGCACGATCGCCAGTCGGCGGTGGCGCGGGTCGTCGTGGGCGGCGCGCAGCCACAGCGCGATGAGGGGAATGCGCATCACCACGTAGCCGATGACCATGGTGAGGTTGTTGGGACTCTCGCCCTCCGCCGTCGCCGCGAAGCTGGCGGGGATTCCGAAGATCAGGATGATCACCCCGAGCATCTGCACGAGCGTGGCGACCCGGTAGAGCGCGTCGTCGTTGTCGTAGGCCGAGGAGAACCAGGTGAAGTTCATCCAGGCCCAGCTCACCGCGAAGATCGCGAACAGGTAGGCGCCGAGCCCTGAGACCACGTGCCCCTCCCCGACCGCGTGGGCGAGCTGTTCTGCGGCAGCACCGAATGCGATCACGTAGGTGAGGTCGTAGAGCAACTCGACCGGGGTCGTCGTTCGTCCCCGCTCGAAGGGGTTGCGTCCGGTCATCGGGCGGAGACGATGGCGAAGCTCGCCGCGAAGGCTCACGTCGAAATGCTCGGCATCCTGGCTCATGCGACCTCCCGCTCGTCACACAACCTATTACCGTCGCGATCGCCTGTCACCGACGGACAGGTGAATCACCCGGCTACTTCGCCTCGCGGGCCGTGCGCGGGTCGATGGCGATCGGAGCCGCGCGACTCGACCGGGCGTGTGGGAAGGCCCGGCTCAACCGGCCGATCGTGCCGGAGTGGGAGGCATCCGCCATCGACCTGCGCTGCTCGCGCTTCTCGAACTGCTGCTCGGCATCCTGCTCGATGTGCGTGTGCGCCTCGGCGAGCGTGCCCTTCAGTTTGTCGAGCACCGGACGCACCTTGGCGAGCGAGCG
>JBEVGK010000006.1:0-3938 GCA_040511795.1 Lacisediminihabitans sp.
TGCAGAGATTGGGGGCCCGAAGCTTGCAAATTCGGGCAAACGTGGCGGGAGGAGATGGGCGGCGGGGGGCTCAGCGCTCCCAGCGCAGGGGCAGCAGTGCGGCGAGGTCGGCGCGGGCGCCCGACGCGGCGACCCGGCCCTCGGCGACGGCGGTGAACCAGTCGGTGGCGCCGGTTGCGAGTTCGAGCCAGGTCAGGGCATCCGTCTCCACCCCGTTGGGCGGGGTGCCCCGGGTGTGCCCGGGACCCTCGATGCACTGCACCGCGCCGAATGGCGGCACGCGCACCTCGACGGCATTGCCCGGGGTGTCTTCGGCGAGCACCTGGAGCAGGTAGCGCACGGCGAGGGCGGAGGTCTCACGGTCGGGTTCGGTGGCGAGAGCGCGGCGCACGGCTTCCGCTCCCTCGGCGTCGGGGATGGTAGGGGTAGGCATGGCTCTACGCTACCTGCGCGGGCGGCCGACGCACCGGCGCACTGGGTACGCTTGCCCAGTGAGAATTCTCGTCCTCGGTTCCGGCGCCCGCGAACATGCGATCGTCACCGCCCTGCTGCGGGAGTCCCCGCGTCACGACATCACCGTCGCGCCCGGCAACGCCGGAATCGCGGCGAGCGGCGTGGAGGTGATCCACCTCGACCCGAGCAACCCCGGCGTCGTCACCGAGTTCGCGCTCGAGAACGACATCGAGCTCGTCGTGATCGGACCCGAGGCGCCCCTCGTCGCCGGTGTGGCCGACGCTCTTCGCGAGCACGGCATCCCGACCTTCGGTCCGGGCAAGGCCGCGGCCGCCCTCGAGGGCAGCAAGACCTTCGCCAAGCGCATCATGGAGGAGGCGGGAGTCCCGACCGGACGCGCCGAGCGCATCGGCAGCTTCGAGGATGTCGCTGCCGTGCTCGACGAATACGGCGCACCCTACGTGGTCAAGGCCGACGGTCTCGCCGCGGGCAAGGGCGTGATGGTCACGAGCAACCGCGACGACGCCCTGGAGCACGCGCGCTACTGGCTCCAACACGGCAGTGTGCTGATCGAGGAGTTCCTCGCCGGCCAGGAGGTTTCCCTCTTCCTCCTCAGCGACGGCCACGACGTGCTGCCGCTCTCTCCTGCGCAGGACTTCAAGCGACTCTCCGACGGCGACGAGGGCCCGAACACCGGCGGCATGGGTGCGTACTCTCCGCTGCCCTGGCTGCCCGCCGGCTTCGTCGACGAGGTCATCGACACCATCGCCCTGCCCACCGTGCGCACGCTCGCGGCCGAGCAGACGCCGTTCATCGGCCTGCTCTACTGCGGCCTGATCATCACGGAGGACGGCATCCGCGTCATCGAGTTCAACGCCCGGTTCGGTGACCCCGAGACCCAGGTGGTGCTGCCGCGGCTGGTCACCCCGCTCAGCGGCCTGCTGCTCGCCGCAGCCAGCGGTGAGCTCGGCGGCCTGCCGCGCCCGGAGTTCTCGGATGACGTGGCCGTCACGGTCGTGCTGGCCAGCGAGGGCTATCCGGAGGCTCCCATCACCGGCCGCCGCATCGTGGGGGTGGACACCGCACTCGCCATCCACGGCGTCAGCATCGCGCACGCCGCGACCGCTCTCGCCGACAACGACCGCGGCGGCTCCGACCTCATCGCCACCGGCGGCCGCGTGCTCAGCGTGGTCGCGACCGGCGCCGACTTCGCCGAGGCGCGTTCCCGCGCCTACCTGGCGCTCGAGGCGATCGACCTCGAGGGCGGCCAGTACCGCACCGACATCGCAGCGAAGGTCGCAGAATGACTGAACTCCCCGGCTGGACCCACGCCTACTCTGGCAAGGTGCGCGACCTCTACATCGACGAGGGCGTGACCGACCTCGAGCACGCCCGCCGCGTGCTGATGGTGGCCAGCGACCGCGTGAGTGCCTTCGACTACGTGCTCGAGCCGGGCATCCCGAGCAAGGGTGAGCTGCTCACCACCCTCAGCCTGTGGTGGTTCGACAAGCTCGACGGCATCCCCAATCACCTGCTCTCGGGCATGCGCGAGACCGAGTCGGGCCTGCCCGCCACCGAGATCCCGGACGCCGTGCAAGGCCGGGCGATGCTCGCGCGCACGCTCGACATGTTCCCGATCGAGTGTGTCGTCCGCGGCTACCTGGTCGGGTCGGGATGGGCCGAGTATCAGCGGAGCCAGACGGTGTGCGGCATCCCGCTGCCCGCCGGGCTGAGCAACGGCGACCGCCTTCCCGAGCCCATCTACACTCCGGCGTTCAAGGCTCCGATGGGGGCGCACGACGAGAACATCAGCTTCGAGCGCACCGTCGAGCTCGTGGGGCCGGAGATCGCGGAGCAACTGCGCGCGCTCAGTCTCGAGATCTTCCGCCGGGCATCCGCCATCGCCGAGGAGCGCGGGCTGATCCTGGCCGATACCAAGTTCGAGTTCGGTGCCAATCACGACACCGGGCTCATCACCCTCGCCGACGAGGTGCTCACCAGCGACAGCTCGCGCTACTGGGACGCCGCGACATACGCCGCCGGCGGCCCCGACCGGCTCGACAGCTTCGACAAGCAGATCGTGCGCAACTGGCTCAGCGCCCACTGGGACCCTTCGACAGGCTCAGGGTCCGACAGCCGCCCGCCGGAGCTGCCCGCCGAGATCGTCGAGCAGACCGCGGCGCGCTACCGGGAGCTGATCGAGCGCCTCACCGGTTCGAGGCTGGCCGGCGGCCAGGACTGACGGATGATGCTGCGCTCCGTGCCCTGGGACGACCCGGCCGCCACCGCGCTCCGGGCCGCCCAGCGCGACGAGCTCACCGTGCGCTACGGCACCCCGGACTCCGAGCCGGGCGTCCTTCCCTCCGCCGATGACATCGCGCTGTTCCTCGTGGCCTACGACGATGCCGGCATACCGCTCGGCTGCGGCGGACTGCGCGAACTCGACCCCACCGAGGGCGAGATCAAACGGATGTTCGTGACCCCCGCATCCCGCGGCACCGGAGTCTCCACGGCGATCCTCACCGCCCTCGAGGATGCCGCGCGCGGCCGCGGCTGGCGGCGCCTACTGCTCGAGACCGGCAGCGAGCAGCCCGACGCGATGCGGTTCTACGAGCGCGAAGGCTATGCGGCGATCCCGAACTACGGGCACTACGTCGGCTCGGAACTGTCGCGCTGCTACGAGAAGGTGCTGGTCGAGTAGGCCGCGGCCCTTCGACAAGCTCAGGGACCGGGAATCGGTCCGTGAGCCTGTCGGTCCCTGAGCCTGTCGGTCCCTGAGCCTGTCGAAGGGCGATACCGACTACTGCAGGTCGTTCAGCGGGTTGCCCAGCTGCGGGTAGTTCGCCTCGATGCTGGCGGACAGTCGCGCCTTGACCTGCTGGCTCGGCCCGTCGGCGAGGATCTCGAGCTGGCCCGCCTCGATGCCCTCGTAGGCATTGCGCACGATCACCGCGGGGTCGGCCTTCGGCACGGTCAGGTCGGCCGTCATCGGGGTGTCGGTGTAGCCGAGGTGCAGCCCCACCACCTGGGTCTTCTGCGGGGCGAGTTCGAGTCGCAGCGAGTTGGTCGCCGACCAGAGCGCCGCCTTGCTCGCGCTGTAGGCACCGGCGCCCGCGATCCAGCTCGACACCGAGAGCACGTTCACCAGTGCACCGCCGCCGTTGCGGGCGAGCACCGGCGCGAAGTCCCGGGCCACGGCGAGCGCGCCGAAGAAGTTGGTCTCCATGACACTGCGGATGTCGTCGAACTCCGCCGACGAGATCGGTTCCGCGCCGCCGACACCGGCGTTGTTGATCACCACTGTGGTGTCGCCCGCGTGCTTCGCCGCCTCGGCGACCGCTGCGGCATCCGTCACATCGAGACGCAGCGGCACGATGCGCTCGTCGTCCCAGGAGCGGGGCGTGCGCGCCGCCGCGTAGACCTTCGTCGCCCCGCGTTCGAGCGCCTGTGCGACGAACTCCACACCGAGGCCGCCGCCCGCCCCT
>JBEVGK010000007.1:0-4362 GCA_040511795.1 Lacisediminihabitans sp.
GTACTTCCGCGCGGTCGAGGCGATCATGCGCGGCTACGGCGGGCGGCCGCACTGGGGAAAGATGCACTATCAACACGCGGAGTCGCTCGCGGGGCTGTATCCGCACTTCGCCGACTTCATCGCGGTGCGCGACCGGCTCGACCCGGCCCGCGTCTTCGCGAACCCCTACCTCACTCGCGTCCTGGGGGCCTGACGCCGACCGCTCACGGCTACGAGACGTGCACCGACGGCCGGCGCTTCACGTTCGGCTCCGACTCGCGCAGCACCTCCCGGGTGACCGGCGCGACGTCGCCCACCCCGGTGATCAAATACTTGAACATGTTGGAGAAGGGGTTGCCCTCGGTCCACTCGAAGTAGATGGTCGGCACGACACCGGTCTCGTCACGGATCCTGAGCAACACCGCCGCGATCGTGTTCGGGATGTTGCCGCTGCGCACCTCCAGCACCCGGTAGCCGTGCTTGATGACGCCGCGCACCACCAGATCCTCCTCGAAGTCGGAGGAGTCGGACTTGTGCACCTCGAGAAACACCACCTTGTCCTTCTGCGGGATGTGGCTGTGCAGTCGCTCGTCCTTGTTCTTGTCGCGATACTCCTGCAGGCTGCCGTCGTCGGGCTCGTTCGCGATGATCCGGATGGCGCCCTTCTGGGCATCCTCCTGCACGAAGGCGAGGGCCGACTCGTCGAGCGTGACCGAGGTGGCTCGCAGCTGCAGTGACCGCTGAACCCGGGAGACGATCGAGACAACCAGGATCGCGATGATGAAGAACATCGCGATGTGGATGCCCTCCGGCCGCTCGATGATGTTGGCGATCGTCGTGTAGACGAAGACCAGGGAGATGATGCTGAAGGCCACGATCTGCCCCCGCTGACGCTTGCGCACCGCCGACAGCATCACCGCGACGGAGGCGGACGTGATGAGCACCAACACCCCGGTCGCGTACGCGCCACCCTGGGCGTCGACGTTCGCCCGGAAGACGATGGTGATGTAGAAGGCGATGGCGGTGATCACCAGCACGAGCGGTCGCACGGCCCTGGCCCAGGTCGGCGCCATGCCGTACTTCGGCAGGTAGCGAGGCACCAGGTTGAGCAGCCCGGCCATGGCGGAGGCGCCGGCGAACCACAGGATGGCGATCGTGCTGATGTCGTAGACGGTGCCGAAGCCCGCACCGAGGTACTCGTGCGCGAGGTAGGCGAGGGCGCGGCCGTTTGCCGGCCCTCCGGGCTGGAACGCCTTCTGCGGAATCAGGATCGTCGTCACCAGGCTCGACACGATCAGGAAGCTGCTCATGATGAGGGCAGAGGTGGTGAGCAGGCGACGGGCACCGCGGATGCGGCCCGTCGGCTTCGACGGGGTGTCGGTCGGGTCACCGGTGATCTGCGGCATCACGGCGACCCCGGTCTCGAAGCCCGACAGCCCGAGCGCGAGCTTCGGGAAGACGATCAGCGCGATTCCGACGACGACGAGCGGGTTGCCGTGCTGGGTGGTGAGCGCCGTCCACCAGTTGTCCACCGTGAACGGATGCGTCGCCACCTGCCAGACCGACACCACCATCACCACGAGGTTGAGCGTCAGGTAGGCCGCGACCAGCACCACGGCGATGTTTATCGCCTCCTTGAAGCCGCGCAGGAACACGCCGCAGAGCAGCGCGATGAGGAACAGGGTGAGCAGCACCTCGTTGCCCTGGAACCACGACGGGGCGAAGGGATTCTCGATGGCGTGGGCAGAGGCATCCGCCGCGGACAGGGTGATGGTGATCATGAAGTCGGTTGCCGCGAAGCCGAGGAGCACCAGCACGAACAGCTTGCCCGCCCACCAGGGCAGCAGCTTCTCGAGCATCGCGATCGAGCCCGATCCCTTGAAACTCTCGCGCGACACGCGGAGGTACACCGGCAGCGCCCCGAGCAGGGTGAGTGCGACGAGCACGAGGGTGGCGAAGGGGGAGATGAGACCGGCGGCCAGAGCGGCGATGGCCGGCTGATAGCCGAGGGTCGAGAAGTAGTCAACGCCGGTGAGGCACATGACGCGCCACCAGGAGTGGGTCTTCTCCGCCACCCGCACGTGCGGACCCTGCACCTGCCCGACCTGCTCTGACAGACCGCTGAGCAGCCAGTGTCTGAGTCGGCCCGCCACCTAGATCACCCCGGACATCTAGACGACCTGCAGACTCTGGATGTCGCGGCCCGGCAGTTTCTCCGCGCCGTCGAGTGCGCTCAACTCGAGCACCACCCCGATGCCCGCGACCGTCCATCCGGCGCGTTCCACGAGGGAGCAGCTCGCCGCGAGGGTGCCGCCGGTGGCGAGCACGTCGTCGATCAGCAGCACGCGGGTGCCGGCCGGGAGCTCGTCCTCGTGTACCTGGAGGGTGGCGCTGCCGTACTCGAGGTCGTAGTCCTCGGCCAGCACGGGTCGGGGGAGCTTGCCGGGCTTGCGGATCATCACCACGCCGCGACCGGAGGCGTAGGCGGCGCTCGCCGCGAGCACGAAGCCGCGTGCCTCCACCCCGGCGATCACGTCGAAGCGTCCGGCGAAGGGCTCGATCAGGGCGTCGGTCACCAGTCGCAGGGCCTCGCCGTCGGCGAAGACGGGGGTGAGATCACGAAAGGAGATGCCCGCGGTGGGGAAGTCGGGCACGACCCTCGTCAAACGGTCCAGTGCCTCGCGGGCCTCGTCCAGCGACATCCGTCATCTCCTCGCGGGGCGGGAATCCACGGCGTCACGCACGCCGAACCGCCGTTCGCCAATTCTGGCATCCCCGACCGCCGCGGCGGGTGCCGTGAGGTGGCTCCGAAGATACCCCCAAGCCCGTGATCGCGGGGAGTGTGCCGGTTATAGTTGTGGCTGAACACCGCGGACTCACACGGTACGCCCACGAGGGAGCAGCAATGACCGGCACTCTGATCACCATCGGCATCATCGTCCTGCTGATCGTCATCATCGGCATCTACCTGATCGCCACCTACAACTCGCTGGTCAAGCTGAATGTGCGGGTTGACGAGGCGTGGAGCGACATCACGGTGCAGCTCAAGCGGCGTGCCGACCTCATCCCGAACCTGATCAACACGGTGAAGGGCTACGCGACGCACGAGTCCGGCGTCTTCGAGGCCGTGACCAAGGCGCGCGCTGCCACCCTCAACGCCACGACGCCGGCCGAGGCATCCGTCGCAGAGAACCAGATGCAGGGTGCCCTGAAGAGCATCTTCGCCGTCGCGGAGGCCTACCCGCAGCTGCAGGCGAGCCAGAACTTCCTCCAGCTGCAGGGCGAGCTGGTCGACACCGAAGACAAGATCCAGGCCTCCCGCCGGTTCTACAACGGTGGCGTGCGCGAGCTCAACACCAAGATCAAGACCTTCCCGAACAACATCTTCGCTCGTCGCCTCGGCTTCACCGAGCGTGAGTTCTTCGAGGTGGCGGATGCGGCGGCGATCGCCGAGCCGCCCCGTGTTCAGTTCTAGCCGCAGGGCCGCATGTATCGCGCGATAGCGAAGAACAAACGCAACACCGTCTTCATCATCCTGCTGTTCCTGGTCATCATCGGTGGACTCGGGTGGTTGGCCGGCTACGTCTACGGCAGCTGGTCGATCACGATCACCGTGCTGGTGGTGGCGACCGGCTATGCGGTCATCCAGTACTTCCTGGCCTCGCGCCTCGCGCTCGGGGTCGCCGGCGGTCACGAGATCCAGAAGGCCGACAACCCGCGGCTGTACCGCATCGTCGAGAACCTCGCCATCACCGATGGCCTGCCGATGCCGAAGGTCTACATCATCGACGACCCGGCCCCCAACGCCTTCGCCACCGGGCGTGACCCGAAGCACGCCTACGTCGCGGCGACCACCGGGCTGCTCGACATCATGGACGACGACGAACTCGAGGGTGTGATGGCCCACGAGATGGGTCACGTGCAGAACTACGACATCCGGGTCTCGATGATCGTCTTCGGTCTCGTCGTGGCGATCGGATTCATCGCCGACATGCTGCTGCGCCTGTCCTTCTTCGGTGGCGGCCGCGACAACCGCGGCAACGGCGGCGGCAACCCGGTGATGTTGGTGATCGGCCTCGCGGCGATGATCGTCGCGCCGCTGGTCGCCGCCGGCGTTCAGGCTGCGATCTCGCGCCAGCGCGAGTACCTCGCCGACGCGACCGGCGCCATGACCACCCGCCATCCCGACGGTCTGGCCTCGGCGCTGAAGAAGCTCGAGACCTACGGTCGTCCGGTGCGGAAGCAGAACTCGTCGATGGCGCATCTGTGGATCTCCGATCCGAACAAGCCGGGCGTCATCGCCAAGCTGTTCAGCACCCACCCTCCGCTCGAAGACCGCATCGCCCGCCTGCAGAAGATCGGCGGCGGCTTCTAGCCTCCTTC
>JBEVGK010000008.1:0-11762 GCA_040511795.1 Lacisediminihabitans sp.
ACCGTGCGAATCCCCAATCGAGTGGCCGTGATCGGCCCGATCGTCGACCCGCAGGGCACCGCGTTGTTCGAGACGAACTCCTGGTAGGCGACGCCGGCTCGCGCGCAGGCGGCCGCCCACTCGGCCGCGCCGCCGGCATCCGTCGCGTAGCGCTGATTGGCGTTGATCTTCAGCAGCGGCCCGCCGTTCACGAGCGGTCGGTTCACCGGGTCGTGGCGATCGGGATAGTTCGGGTGGATGGCGTGGCCGGCATCCGCCGAGAAACACCAGCTGCCGGCGATGGCGCGGGCGCGGGTGATCGGATCGGGGCTGAGCCGCGCGAGCACGTCGGCGAGGAACGGACCCGCGGCACCCGAGCGCGTCTCGCTGCCGACCTCCTCGTGGTCGAAGGCGGCGAAGACGGAGATCGAGTCGATGGGATCCGGCGCGGCGAGCAGGGCGCTGAGTCCGGCGTGCACCGACGAGAGATTGTCCAACCGCCCGCTGGCGAACAGCTCGCCGTCGAGACCGAACACCCGGCCGGGATTGGTGTCGGCGACCACCACGTCGTAGCCGGCGACCTCGTCTCCCCGGCGGCCGGCGAGACCGGCGAGGGTGCCGACGATGTCGGAACTCCCCGGTCCGCCGACGCCGATCACCGGGTTCAGCTGCTGCTGCGGGTTGAGTTTGAGTCCCTCGGCGTTGACGCCGCGGTCGAGGTGGATCGCGAGCTGCGGGATGCGCAAGAACGGCCCCGTGCGCACCAGCGCGGTGCTGCCGTCGGTGAAGACGAGCCGTCCGGCGAACTCCAGTTCACGGTCGAGCCAGGAGTTGTAGAGCGGCCCCCCGTACACCTCGACGCCGGCCTGCTGCCAGCCGAAGGCCGAGGTGCTCGGCTTCGGCTTGAGCTTGAAGCCGGGCGAATCGGTGTGCGCGCCGACGATGCGGAACGGCAGCGGATCCGAGCTGCCGACGGATGCCGGGGTCGCCCACGCGATGATCGCCCCGTCGCGCAGCACATAGTGCCTGCCGGTGCCCGAGCCGCCCGCATCCGTCGTCCAGTCGGCCGTCTCGTCCAGTGCCGTGTAGCCGGCCTCATCGAGCCGGCGGGCTGCCTCGGCGACCGCGTGGAACGAGGAGGGGGACGCGGCGACGAACGCGGCGAGATCGTCGAGGTGGGCCAGAGCGTTGGTTCTGTCTGCGGCGGATGTGTCGGAAGCCATACGGCCATTGAAACATCCCTGCGTGGCGCGGCACGCCGCCACTAGCCTGAAGGGATGACCGATGACGCCTACCTTCGCCTCCCCATCGACGTGGAATCGGCAACCGGTCTCGCCCGACAGGGGCTGCGGATGTCGCTGCTCGACACCGAGGACGCCGAACAGTTCGCGCGCTGGTTCTCCGCCGTCGGGCGCGGGTTCCTCGACGGGCGCGCGGCCCCCGAGGTGATCGAGGCGCGCCGGCTGACGGCGGGCGAGCGGCGCAATACGGGCGTGTGGGACGACCGCCTGCTCGATGCCGACGTGCCCGTCGCCACGGTCGCCGGCTGGCCGATGGAGCTCACCGTTCCCGGGCATCGCAGTCTGCCCGCCTGGGCGATCAGCGCCGTCAGCGTCTCCCCGACCCACCGACGACGCGGGATCGCCGGGGCGATGCTCGAGGCGGAGCTGCGCACGACGAGCGCGCTCGGGCTGCCCATCGCGATGCTCACGGTGACCGAGGCGACGATCTACGGACGCTGGGGGTTTGCTCCGGCGGCCGCAGCCGCCGAGTGGCACGTGGACACCAGCCGCCTGCACTGGACCGGACCGATGGTGCCGGGGCGCGTGCAGTTCGTGGAGGCGGATCGACTCCTGGCCGATGGACCCGCGCTGCTGGACCGGGTGCGCCTCGACACTCCCGGGCAGGTCGACTTCCACGGGGTGCTGTGGGAGCGGCTCATCGCGGTCGGCGCCGGCAACGAGGAGCAGTCGAAGACGTATCGCTTCGTGCGCTACGACGACGAGAACGGTGTCATGCAGGGCTTCGCCGTGTACCTGCTCGAGGAGGTCACCGCAGCGACGAAGCGCGCACGGGTCGAGCTGCATTACCTGGTCAGCGCGACCGACGACGCCTACTCCGCGCTCTGGCGCTTCCTCATCGAGCTCGACCTGGTCGGCGAGATCCGAGCACCGCTGCGCTCGATCGACGAACCGGTGTACTGGCAGGTCAACGACGCGCGGGCCGTGCAGAAACACGACGAACGCGATCACCTGTGGATCCGCATCCTCGACGTGCCGGCCGCCCTCACCGGTCGCCGCTACCACGCCCCCGGACACTTCGTGCTCGACGTCTCCGACCCGCTGATGTACGCCGCCGGGCGTTTCCTGCTCACCGTGCAGGCCGACGGCACGGCGGTCGTCTCCGAACTGGAGGGCGACATCCCGGCCGACGCGGATGCCGTGGCCCTGAGCGTGAACGAGCTCGGCTCGATCTACCTCGGCGGTGTGTCGGCCAGCACCCTGTTCCGTGCAGGACGCATCCAGGAGCTCACGCCCGGCGCCGCGGCGGTGCTCGACCGCACCTTCCGTGCCGCGACCACGCCGTGGCTCAGCATCTGGTTCTAGCCCACCGGCGCAGAACCCGCCCCGACGAGCAGCTACGCCCGCGCGAACCAGGGCGGGTAGACCGCGACCTTGGGCTCGTGCATCGCGGTCTGCAGGATGTCGCGCACGGCATCCCGAGCCCGGTCGTTGGCGACGCCGACCAGCGCGATCTGATCGAACGGGAAGGCGTCGCGCACCAGCAGCTCGCCCTCGAGCAGCAGAGCGTCGTCGGCACGGAGCTTGCGCAGGGTGCGGTCGTTCGTCTCGGGGGTGGTGCCGAAGCGGGTGTAAATGCTCGACGGGTCGCCGTCGGAGACCGAGATCGCATTCTCGAGGGCGGTGGCGACCTTGACGGTGCTGACCAGGATGACGAACTCGGCGGGCGGCAGATCGCGCACATCGCGCGACAGGCGCGGGTCGTCGGCTCCGGCGCGGATCTGCGACCAGATCGTCGAGTTCGGGGAGAGGAAGAACGGCACGTAGTCGGCGACGGTGGCGCCTTCCAGGGTGATGTTGCGCCGGGCCTCCCGATTCTCGGCGGAAGACGCGTCGACCTCGGGGGTGGCAGGGGCGATGATCGCGCCCGCCTCGATGATGCCGGCAAGGTTCGACATGTGGGTGACGTGGTAGAGCCGCTGCTCACCGACCTTGTGGTCGGGGGTGCCGACGCCCGCGGTGCGCGGCACGGCGGGGGTGCGACGACGAGTGGTCGTACGGGTGGTGGCGGCCGCGGGGGCGACCTCCGGTTTGGCCTTCGGGAAGCAGAGGTCGCAGAGACCCGCTTCGAGACCGTGGATGCATTCGTCGGGCACAGGAGTCCTTGCTCAAAATGGGGATGTATGGCGGCGGAAACTATCGACGCCACCCCCAACGTTACGCGGCTGCGTAGGCTCTGCGGAGCCAGTCGACAAGTTCGTCGTCGATGAGGTCGGGTTCGGTGAGGCGCACACGGTGCGTCACCATGCTGTTCCAGCTGCCGGATGCCGTGAAACGGTCGGTCGTTGCGGCATCCTTCAGCTTGATCCCGACATCCAACCGGTCGGCGGTCACGGCGACGATCGCGAACTTCGCCGGGCCCCTCTCCGTGGGCTTGGTCAGACTGATGTAGGTGTTGGTCGGAGCGAGGTCCACCGGGCCGCCGACCTCGATGGCCGTGGACAGCAGTTCGTCGAAGGTCGAGCGCCACCGGGCTTTGGCACCGGAGAACTGGGCCTCGAGCTTCTCATCCGCCGACATCCCGGCACCCTCGTGCTTGCCGAGCACCGCGACGATCGCCATCGCGTGCCCCTTGCCGAGCCCGAAGTCCTCCTGCAGCCAGGCGATGATGTCGCCCGGGCGCGTCGAATCGGAGAGGTAGCCCTTCTCTCTCGCCAGCCGACGGAAGTCGTCCGGGCCGAGACCGGTCTTCGCTTTGATCGTGTCGAGATACGCCTGGAAGGTCATTTCACGACTGTAGAGCGCATGCCGCGTCAGAGGCCAGGCACGTGCCGGATGTTGGACCTGAGCAGCTGCACCGCCTCGCCGACCCCGCCGTTCAAGACCACCTTCGAGAGCGCCAGCGAGAAGCCCTTGACCTGATCGCCCGTGATCGCGGAGGGAAGCGAGAGGGCAAGCGGGTCGGTCACGATGTCGACGAGTGCCGGACCGTCGTGTTCCAGAGCCGAACGCATCGCCCCGGCAAGATCCTGTGGGTCCTCCACGCGCCGACCGAAGATGCCGAGCGCGTTCGCCACCGCCGCGTAGTCCACCGCAGGCACGTCCACGCCGAAATCGGGGTATCCGTCGACGAACATCTCGAGCTTCACGAGTCCCAGGGTGGAGTTGTTGAACACCATCAGCTTCACCGGCAGCCGGTAGGCCGCGATGGTCACGAGCTCCCCGAGCAGCATCGACAGTCCGCCATCTCCCGAGATGGTGACCACCTGACGGTCGGGGTAGGCGATCTGCGCACCGATCGCCTGCGGAACAGCATTGGCCATCGAGCCGTGCAGATACGAGCCGATGATCCGACGTCGGCCGTTCGGGGTGATGTAGCGCGCCTGCCAGACATTGCCCATACCGGTGTCCGCGGTGATTATCGCATCGTCCGCGAGCAGGTCGTCGAGGGTGGAGACGGCGAATTCGGGGTGAATCGGCGTGGTGGTGGCGGCATCCGTGTACTTTCCGACGGCGCCACCCAGCAGTTTCTCGTGTCGCTTCAGCGTCTTCTCCAGAAATCTGCGATCGCCCTTGCGGGTGGTCTGCGCCGTCAGGGCGGCGATGCTCGGCAGCACATCGCCGTGCACGGGATGGCTGACGCTCGCCCGACGGCCGAGGTGCGCGGCGTCGGAGTCGATCTGGGCGATCACGACCTTCCTCCCGTCCGGCAGGAACTGCTCGTAGGGAAAGTCCGTGCCGAGCAGGATGACGAGATCGGCGTCGTGGATTCCCGCGTGTGCCGCACCGTAGCCGAGCAGGCCGGTCATGCCGACGTCGAAGGGATTGTCGTACTGGATCCACTCCTTGCCACGGAGCGAGTGCGCGATCGGCGCCGCCAGGTGGTCGGCGAAGGCGACCACCTGGTCGTGGGCCCCCTCGACACCAGCACCCGCGAAGATGGCGACGGTCTTCGCGCTCTCTATCGCCTCGGCAAGCGAACGGATGTCCTCCCCCGCCGGCACCACGGACGGCCGCCCGGGGCGCACGAACGCCGGCTCCTCTCCCACCGCATCGAGCAGCGGGATGTCACCCGGGATGGTCACCACGGCCACACCTCGGAGCCCCACCGCGTGCCGCAGGGCGGAGTTGATCACCCGCGGCGACTGCGCGGCGGTGGAAATCAGCTCGCGATAGTTCGAGCATTCGACGAAGAGGCGGTCGGGGTGTGTCTCCTGGAAGTAGCCGGAGCCGATCTCGACGCTCGGCACGTGACTGGCGATGGCGAGCACGGGGGCACCGGAGCGGTGGGCGTCGAACAGGCCGTTGATCAGATGCAGATTGCCCGGCCCGCAACTTCCCGCGCAGACCGCGATCTCGCCCGTGAGTTGCGCCTCGGCGCCGGCCGCGAAGGCGGCGGCCTCCTCGTTGCGCACGTGGATCCAATCGATGCCGCCGTGTGCGCTCCCCCCGGTGCGACGCACCGCGTCGACGATCGGGTTGAGGCTGTCACCGACGATTCCGTAGATGTGGTGCACGCCGGCAGCCACGAGTTGGGCGATGATCTGATCCGCGACGGTACGAGAGGCCATGGCTTCATTCAAGCCCCACAGCCCTCGCAGGGGCAGTACCGCGCTCAATCCTGATCATTCGCTGGACGAGGCGGTACGCTGGGTCGACGATGACGTACTCTCCGGCGCCCGCATTCACGACCCGTCCGACGCTGACGGGCACATTCGGGATGGCGGCCTCGACCCACTGGCTGGCCACGGGCTCGGCGCAGGCGGTACTCGAGCGGGGTGGAAACGCCTTCGATGCCGCGGTCGCCGCAGCCTTCGTGCTGCAGGTCGTCGAACCCCATCTCAACGGCCCCGGCGGCGACGTCGTCGGCCTGTTCGTCACCTCGCATTCTCCCCGCGAACCGATCGTGCTGATGGGTCAGGGGCCGGCCCCGGCCGCCGCAACGGTGGAGCACTACCGCGCCGAGGGACTCGACCTGGTCCCCGGTACAGGTGCTCTCGCCGCCGCGATTCCGGGAGCGGTCGAGGCATGGTTGCTGCTGCTGCGCGATCACGGCAGCTGGGAACTCGCGGACGTGCTGGCCTTCGCCGTGGGCTACGCCCGGGACGGGCATCCGCTGCTCCCCTCGGTCGCCGCGACGGTCTCTCGCGTCGCACCCCTGTTCCGCGAGCACTGGCCATCGTCGGCCGAGCAGTGGCTGCCCGACGGAGTCGTGCCGGACGGCGGCTCGCTGGTCACCAACCCCGCACTCGCCCGCACCTTCGAGCGGCTGATCGAGTCCGCCACCGGTGACAGCCGCGAGGAGCGCATCGACGCCGCTCGCCGGGAGTGGCGCGAGGGTTTCGTCGCGCAGGCCATCGTGGAGTTCATCCAGACCCCGCACCGCCACTCCACCGGCGATGACCACGCCGGGGTGATCACCCTCGACGATCTCGCCGGGTTCCAGGCATCGTACGAGCAGCCGGTCAGCATCGAGTTCCGCGGCCGCACCATCGCCAAGGCGGGGCCCTGGAGTCAGGGACCGGTCGTGCTCCAGTCCCTCGCGATCCTCGACGGTTTCGACGACGACCGGCTCGACCCGGCGACCGGTATCGGCGCACACACCATCCTCGAAGCAGAGAAGCTCGCCTTCGCCGACCGCGAGTCCTACTACGGCGACGACGTCGCCGTGCCGCTCGACCAGCTGCTCTCGGCCGACTACGCCGCCGAGCGACGCGCCCTGATCACGGATGCCGCCTCCCCCGACCTGCGACCGGGCACCGTTCCCGGGGTGGAGGCCTACCACCCGCCGTTGCGCGTGGCAGCGGATCTCCCCGCCGATCTCATCGGTGGTGGCGAGCCCACCGCGCAGTCCGACGACGTGCCGGTGTCCGACGGAAAACCCGAGGAGGCGCCGCGCACCGAGGGCGACCTCGACACCGAGCGCGCCGACGAGGGCGTGCAAGACAACTACGAGCGCAACGCCATCCCGGTGGAGGAGAACCTCACCGACAATGAACTGGCTGACGACCGCGCCACCGAGCGCGAGTACGAGCGGGAGCAGCAGGACGGGCCCGACCACTCTGAACTGGCTGACGACGCCGAACAGCCCGACGACGCCGAACAGCCCGACGACACGGACCTGCCCACGGACGCCGACGGTCAGACGCGCGGCGACACGTGTCACCTGGACATCATCGACCGCTGGGGAAACGTGGTCTCCGCCACACCCTCGGGCGGCTGGCTGCAGTCGAACCCGACCATTCCCGAACTCGGCTTCTGCCTCGGCACCCGCTTGCAGATGACCTGGCTCGAGGAGGACACTCCCACCACACTCACTCCCGGCAAGCGTCCCCGCACGACGCTGTCACCGACGCTGGTGTTCGGCCCGGATGATGCGGTCACCGCTCTCGGCACGCCCGGCGGCGATCAGCAGGATCAGTGGCAGCTGCTCTATCTGCTGCGCACCATCGTGGGCGGGTACAGCCCGCAGCAGGCCATCGATGCGCCGAGCATCCACAGCACCGCGTTCCCGGAGTCCTTCTGGCCACGCACCTGGACCCCGTCGGGAGCCGTCGTCGAGTCGCGGCTGGGCGGCCCCGCGATTGCGGAACTGATCGTGCGCGGTCACGACGTGACGGTCGACGGCGAATGGCGCAACGGGCGGCTTTCCGCCGTCGGACGTGACGCCGCCGGACTCCTGTTCGCGGCGGCCAACGCCCGCGGCATGCAGGGCTACGCCGCGGGACGCTAGAGCTTCTCAGTCCGTTGGCTGCCGCGTCTTGGTTCGCTGGCTGCGCGGGCCGGCAGTTCCGTGCCGGACTCCAGTTCCCGCGTGAGTTGCATGTTCGAGTCCCTTTCACGCGCTGAGAGGGACTCCAACCTGCAACTCAGGTCTATTCGGGAGATCTGGGCAGCCACTTAGCCAGGAAGGTCTCCTGCGACATCCGTTTCAGGTCCCACCGGATGTCTTCGGCCAGCCAATCGGGAAAGGCCCGGCGCCGCAGTACCTCGGCCCCATCCGCGCGCCTCCTCACCACGACGTCATGGGTCGAGATGTCGCCGCCGAGCGGGGCACAAGCAAGCATCGTGAGGAGTCCAAATGCGACCTTGCCCGCTGCGGAGGCCCGGCGGCCCGTTGGATCGAGTGCGTGCTCGACCGCGACGGTCCACTCCTTGGCGGCGAACGACGTCGGCATGCGCCGACACTATCCGGTCGTCTCTTCCCGCGTGAGTTGCATGTTCGAGTCCCTTTCACGCGCTGAGAGGGACTCCAACCTGCAACTCAGGTCTATTCGGGAGGTCTGGCCACGAAGAGGATCAGTCCTTGTCGACCTGGGCGAGGAGCTTCTTCGCGGCATCCTCGATGTCGGTGTGGTCGTACTGGCCGGCTCGGCTCTCGATGGCGATTATCGCGCTGCGGTGCACCCGCGAAAAGTCGCCGTAGGGGAAGCTGAAGCGCGCCTTCGTCTGTTCTGACTTGGTTTCGTCTACCCCGAGGTGCCACAGGGCGTACTCCTCCCAGCCGTGTTCAGCGATGAAGTCGTTCTGCTGCTCCGTGGTCGGCGCGGACTCGCTCCACGAGTCGTCCTCGCGCACCACGTCTCCCGATGAGATCAGCGACTGGGCCTTCCTCAGGGCCGCGGAATTGAGAGCTTCTGCCATGTCGACTCCTCCGTTCGGATGGGGCGAACCTCACGCCCCAGACTCCTTGCTACCCGCCCGGAGCGCGGAGAGCAATGCCGCACCGTCCGGCACGCCTAGCCCAGTGCAGGCATCCCAGCCGATCCGGGCCTCGAAGCTGCCGTTGTCCCCGACGACCACGTCGCGGAATCCGCCGGTCACGTCGTACAGCAGCGGGTGCACGAGGCCCAACGGCTGCCCGGTGGCCTGCACGATCCGGGCGATCAATGCCGCCCAGAGGGGCGCGACCGCGCTGGTGCCGCCGATGATGCGTCGTTCGCCGTCGACCAGGATCTCGTATCCGGTGCTCGGATCGGCCACCGCCGCGACGTCGGGGATGCCGCGACCGCCGGTCGCGGTCGCTGCCGCCGGAACGCCGGCATCCGTCTGCCAGGGTGGCCGGGGGAAGACGGCGCTGACGCCACCACCGGTCGCTCCCCCGCCTGGGCCGTTGTTCCAGACCGTCTCGGAGGTCACCGTCCGCGCTGTCGCCCGCAGCGTGGTGCCGCCGCAGGCGAGCACGTGCGGGCTGGATGCCGGGAAGTCTGCATGGTCCCGGCCGTCACCGACCCCGTCGGAACTGCCGTTGTCGCCGGCCGCGGCGGTCACGGTGATGCCGAGGGCCGCGGCATCGATGAACGCCTCGTCGAGAGTGCGGCGCGCCTGTTCCGTCCAGGCATCCTCGTTCAAGCCCCAGCTGATGCTGATCGAGGCGGGAGTGACCTCGGCGTGGGCCGCCTCGCTCACCGCGTCGACGAACCCGTCATCGGTGTTCGGCGCGAAGTAGACCACGAGGTGCGCGCCGGGACTCAGCGCGCCGGCCACCTCGATGTCGAGCAGCACCTCTCCGTCTGCGCCGTCGGGGTCGCCGCCTGGCCGGTTTTCGGCACCATCCACTCCGACCGCGGTGACGGTCGGGCCGGTGATACCGAGACCAGAAAAGTAGGTGTCGAGTTCTGCCTGCGCGAATCCTCCGCCGAGCTCGATGATGGCGATCGTCTGCCCGCTGCCATCGGTTGCGGGCGGGAAGCGGTAGATCTGGCCCAGCTCGAGCGGTGTGTAGCTCGTCGTCACGGCTCGCGCCTCGGCCACACGGAACTCCGCCCGAGCCTGCGGGCGGTCGTCGAGGCCGAGCACCGCCGTCACGACGCCGTCGAGCACCGCGGGCACCATCAGCTGACCGGTCCGGTTGCGATGCTCCACCTCGCCACCGGCCGCGGTGCGACTGGTCACCACCTGCAGTCGCGCCCCGAATACCCGCTCCATGGTTCTGATGGTGCCCGAGATCCGGATGCGACGGGAGGCCGGATCGACGGAGACCACGGTGAGGCCGAGGCCGCCCAGCGTCTTCTCGACCAGCGCGATGTCGGCCGGATCGGCGCCGTACGTCGCGGCGAAGTCGGCCCGATCCACCCGGGTGCCGATCGTCGGCTCTGCGCCGTCGCGACGCCGGAGCACGACGGTCGCCTCGACCGTCGTGTCCGGGGCGAGACTGCGCGCGGACGGGCGTACGACGTCGGCGGCCGGACGATCGCTTCCGGGGAGGGGTGTGAGGTGGAGGGGCGAGGAGTCGTCGTCAGGGGGTGTCATGCACCCTGTCTACCCCCGACAGCCGTCATTCGCTGGACCGCCGCGGCTCACGGTCGGAGCACGACCTTGACGCAGCCGTCCTGTTTCTTCTGAAAGACCTCGTACATGTGCGGAGCGTCTTCCAGCGGCACGGTATGGGTGACGAGGTCCAGCACGCCGAGCGGATCGGCGGGGTCTTCGACCAGCGGCAGGAGGTCGTCGATCCAGTTGCGCACATTGCACTGCCCCATGCGCACGGCCACCTGCTTGTCGAACATCGACTTCATCGGCATCGGATCCGCTTCGCCGCCGTACACACCGCTCAGCGAGACGGTACCGCCGCGGCGCACCAGGTCGAGGGCGTCGTGCACGGCGGTCAGGCGGTCGACGCCCGCGGCCTCCATCACCGTCCGGGCGACCGGTTTCGGCAGGATGCCGACGGCCGCCTGTGCCGCCGCGGCGACGTGCCCGCCATGGGCCTCCATGCCGACGGCGTCGACCACGGAGTCGGGGCCGCGCCCACCGGTGCGATCGCGAAGTTTCTCGACGATGTCGTCGCTGTAGTCGTGCACCTCGATGCCGTGGCGCTCGGCCATGGCCCGGCGCTCGGCGACGGGGTCGACGGCGATCACGTCGTAGCCGAGGTGCTTGCCGACCCGGCTGACGAACTGGCCGACGGGCCCGAGCCCGAAGACCGCGAGCGTTCCGCCGTCCGGCACGTTCGCGTACTGCACTCCCTGCCACGCGGTGGGCAGGATGTCGCTGAGGAACAGGTAGCGCTCGTCCGGCAGCTCCTGCCCCACCTTCACGGCGTTGTACTCCGCCAGTGGCACCCGCAGCAGCTCGGCCTGCCCGCCCGGCACCTGCCCGTACAGCTTGGTGTAGCCGAACAGCGACGCGCCGGTGCCGTGCTCGTGCACCTGGGTCGTCTCGCACTGCGACTGGAGGCCCTGGCCGCACATCCAGCAGGTCCCGCACGCGATGTTGAAGGGGATCACCACGCGGTCCCCCGCGCGGACGGCCGTGACCTCGGGGCCCACCTCCTCCACCACGCCCATCGGCTCGTGACCCAGGACGTCGCCGGGGTCCAGGAACGGGCCGAGCACCTCGTACAGGTGGAGGTCCGACCCGCAGAGGCCCGTGGTGGTGATGCGGACGACGATGTCGGTGGGGTCCTCGATCCGGGGGTCCGGGACGTCCTCCACGCGCACGTCGCGCCTGCCCTGCCAGGTCACCGCCTTCATGCTCCACCTCCGGCTCGTTGGGGTCGCCCCCGGCGGTACCCCGGAGCCGATGGGGGTTACCGGCCCC
>JBEVGK010000009.1:0-5938 GCA_040511795.1 Lacisediminihabitans sp.
TTCTGGCCCTGCACGTAGACATCCTGCAGGGCCGGGTCGAAGGTGAAGTGCATCCCCGCGACCTCCATGTCGTAGGTCTCGAGGGTGGTGTCGTCGGCGTCGAAGACGATGGCGGGCTTCTGCCCGGCAGCGATGGCAGCGTCGTAGGCGGGCTTGAGGTTCGCGGTGGCCTTCGCCACGATCGACGCCATCTCGCTGATGTAGGGCGAGGAGGTCTGGTTCGCGAGGCCGGTGCCCGGGTCGCCGTAGTAGGTCGCGATGGTCTTCTTCACCGAATCGATGTTCGGGATGTTCTCGCCGCCGACGGTCGCGCCACTGGAGCCGTCCGGCGCCATGGTGAAGTGCGTGTTCGGCGCGAGAACCTGGCCGGAGCGCGTCGCACCGTTGTCGTCGCTGCTGCCGTTGTCCCAGGCCTGAGCCGAGCTCGCACCGACGAGGGACGAGGTGAGTACCAGCGCCAGGCCGGCCCCGACCGTGGCCAGCCGTCGCCGCAGTCGAGAGGTATGCCCCGAGGTCTCGAGGGTCGAGGAATCGTTTTTTGCCATCAGTTCACCGCTCCGTCTTGTGCACCCCCCGAATAGGGCACGTGAGCACACTAATGGCGGCGATAGCCCGAGGCAAAGTCCTCCGACTCGGCGCGGCTCGGGCTATTCCGCGTCGAGCTCGTCGGTGAGCTGCTCCACGGTGAGCTCCTCTCCGACCTCGGGAACGCGGAACGGAATCACGCCCTCGCGATCGATCTCAGACTCGAGGCTCGGCTCCGGCGAGGCCGGCTGTTCGAGCACGTCCGGGCCGTCCCCGTCTTCGAGAGGGTCGAATCGATCCGGATGCGGCGCGAAAGGCTCTGACATGGGGCGATCATGCCACGCCGAGGTGACGTTCCGGTAGCGAAAGGCCAGCGAACCGGCGAAGGGCTATGCGGAGACGGTCGCCAGCACGTCGTCGATCAGCAGCTCGGCCTCGGCAGGGGAGACCTGCTTGGCGAGCGCCAGCTCAGAGATGAGCACCTGCCGTGACTTGGCCAGCATGTTCTTCTCGGCGGCGGACACGCCCTTGTCCTGATCGCGGCGCCACAGGTCGCGCACGACTTCGCTGATGCGGAAGACGCTGCCGCTCGCCATCTTCTCCTGGTTGGCCTTGTAGCGGCGCGACCAGTTTCCCGCCTCGACGACGTAGTCGCTGCGCAGAACCTCGTACACCGCCTCGACCCCGGCCTCGTCGATCACATCGCGCACGCCGACGAGCTCGGCGTTGTCGACCGGAAGGGTGATCGTGAGCTCGCTCGCGTGCACATTGAGAGTCATGTACTTCTTCTCCTCACCCTTGATGGTGCGGGTCTCGACCTTGGTGATCGTGACTGCGCCGTGGTGGGGGTACACAAGGGTCTCGCCGACTTCAAAAATCATCTGGGATGTGCCTTCGGTTGTAATCGGATCTAGCGGGAAGTCTGTATCTAGCGGGTGAGGCGTTGGTGACGGAGTAGTTCGACGAACTCGTCCGCCAGAGCGAGATGCTCCTGCAGCGTCGCGCGCCGCTCGATCGCCTGATCGATGAACGCGTCCAACTCGGCGGCCACCTTCTCTGCCGGCTCCTCGTGCGCGGTGCCGTCGGAGCTGCCGAGGGTATCGATGATGCGCAACACCTCAGCCATCTCGTCGAGCGAGAAGCCGAGCGGCTTCATGCGGCGGATGACCATCAGGCGCATCAGGTCGTCGTGCGTGTAGAGCCGGAAGCCGCCTTCCGAACGCCCGGCGGGCTTGAGCAGGCCCACCTCCTCGTAGTGTCGGATGGCGCGCTGTGACAGGGTGGACTTGTCGGCAAGTTCGCCGATGTGCATCGTTTCCGGTGCAGAGCCTGTCATGGGATCCATTTCGTCCGCTCAATTCTACCTTAACGTGAGGGTAGGGTTGACCGCCCCGTCTGCGGCCTCCGGCCGCACCGGCAGTAACGGTGGCGGTGGCATCCGCCCGGTCAATCGCATGGGCCCTGCGCATTCAGTCATTTGACCGGTGTATCCGAGGGTCAGGCAGTCGTCTTCGAGCTCGGATCCCCGTGTTTACGGGCATCGCCACGCGTTTCGAGGCGAGCGGTCACGTTCGGCTCACACTGGAATCCACGCACCTCCCGTCGATGCGGTCGTGGGCGTTGGCGGAGACCACTCGCTGGCTCCGTCGATGATCCCGACGTCCTGGATCCCGGACGGGTGCCGCGCCTTCCCCCTGTGCGGCATCCGCCCGGTCCGCGCGATGGGCCCGGCCATTTCCGTCGATTGGAGCTGCTCCGTAATGACACTCAGCAACGACCTGATCGAGCCTCAGCAGTGGTATCGCTGGCACGACCGCGCCACGCGCGTGCCGCACGCGCCCCAGCATGGGCGTCCGCGCCGCTTTCATTTCGGCGACATCGTCGTGCGCGACCTCCATCGCGACGGTGCCGGGCCGGATGACGCGACCGTCGATTTCCGCAGCCGCGGGTTCGGCGACGTGAGCGTCACTTTTCGCTGCCACGGAATCGTGCGAGTCGACGGTGAACGGCTGACGATGGCCCAGCTGGCGGAGGACGAGTCATTGCTGACCTTCACCGTGCGGGTGACTGCGCCCGAGGCGGACGACGATCCACCCGGTGCAGAAATCGTCGCGCAGTTCATGACCGGAGACTTCGCCGGGCTCGACACGGCGGATCCATCGGCGGCGCTCACCGACTTCGAACTGCGCGCCCGCGCCGAGGCCCTCGCCTATCTTCAGCACGGCGATCCCAGCGTGGACGGCGCGCAGCTCGCCCGCCAGCTCGCCGTCTCGCAGCGGCGGTTGCACGCGGCGTTCCGCAACACCGGCAACAGCGTGCGGGCGATGCTCAACTGCGACTGACCGCGCCGACACTGACTGCACCGACCCGCTGATCGCACGATCGGGGGGAGCCCGGGGATCGTCCAGGCGTGGACGGGAGTGTCCATGCCGACTTCCTCGCGCGTGATTTAGTTCACGGTGTGGAGCAAGTGATACAAATGAGCGAAGAAATACCCTCCCACTCAGCCGAGGACCCGGTGTGACGACGCACGATACCTACCATCATGGCGACCTTCGCAACGCCCTGGAACGTGCTGCGCTCGAGCTCGTCAAGGAGAAGGGCGCGGAGAACTTCAGCCTGTCCGAGGCGGCCCGTCGTGCCGGGGTGAGTCCCTCTGCTCCCTACAAGCATTTCGCCGAGCGCGATGCACTCCTGGCCGCCATCGCCGCCAAGGGGCATCGTTTCCACTACGGCATGCTCCGCACGGCGCTCGCGGGCGTCACGGATCCCGCCGAGGTGTTGCGGATCGCGAACGAGGTCTTCCTCACCTTCGCCGTCGAGCAGCGCGCCTACTATCAGGCCTGCTATCTCACCCGGCTCGACAACGGCCGCTACCCGGAACTCCGGGTCGCCTTCACCCGGGTTACGGATGTCACCGACGCGGCGGCGGCTGAGCTTCGGCCCGATCCCGACGAGGCGCGCGCCCTCGCGGTGACCTGCGGCGCTCTGCGCTACGGCTTCGCGGGCACTTTCCTGTTCGACAAGAAGAAGCCGTGGGGTGAGTCACTCGCGCTCGCCCGGAAGCAGCTCGGCGCGGCGACGCTGGCGGTCATCCGGGGCATCTGACCTTCCGACGCCGGGGTCGTCATGCCGATCATCCGGTCTGCAGTCGATCGAGGTGGGCGTAGCGTCCAGCGGCGGCCACCAACTCGTCGTGGGTGCCGGTCTCCACGATCCGCCCCGCATCGAGCACGATGATCCGGTCAGCACCGCGGATGGTGGAGAGGCGGTGGGCGACCACGAGTGTCGTCCGCCCGCGCATCAGGGTGGCCAGGGCATCCCGAACCGTGCGCTCCGACTCGGCGTCGAGCGCCGAGGTCGCCTCATCGAGTAGCAGGATGCTCGGGTTGCGGATCAGCGCCCGCGCGATCGCGAGACGCTGCCGCTGGCCGCCCGAGAGCCGCGCACCGCGTTCGCCGACCCGAGTGTTCCAACCGTCCGGCAAAGCCTCGACGAATTCGAGGGCGTTGGCATCGCGCAGTGCGCCCAGCACGCGCGCATCGTCGACGTCGTCCAGGCCGTAGGTCACGTTGTCGCGGATCGACCCCTCGAACAACACCGACTCCTGCGGCACCACCGAGACCGACCGGCGCAGCGATCGCATGTCGAGCGTTTCCATATCGGCGCCGTCGAACAGCACCTGACCGGCGGTCGGCCGAACGAAGCCGAGCACCAGGTTGAGCAGCGTCGACTTTCCCGAGCCGGAGTGGCCGACGAAGGCCACGGTCTCACCGGGGGCGATGGCGAGGTCGAGGCCGTCGAGCGCGGGGCGCTCCGTCTCGGGGTAGCGGTAGCCGACCCGGTCGAAACGGATGCTGCCGCTCACGCGATCGACCAGCTGCTTGCCCTCGTTGCGTTCGACATCCGGCTCGTCGAGCACCTCGGCGATGGAGGCGATCGATTCGCCGCCGCGGGTGAGGATCGGCAGCAGCGAGAGCAGCGAGGACACCGCGCCCGTGAGCAGGGCGAAGTAGCTCGACAGCAGAACCACCTGGCCGGCGCTGATGTCGATCCAGCCGGTGATGGATGCCGCGGCGGCGCCGATCAGGCAGGCCATACCGATCAGCTGCAGCACCACCCAGGTGAGTGCGCCGAAGCCGCTGTTGAGCAGGTCGAGGGTGATGCCGGCGCTGCGCACCCCCTCTGCGCCGCGGGCGACGCGAGCCCGCGCGACCGACTCCAACCCGTGGGCGCGGGTGATCGGCATGAGCGTGGCCATCTCGCCGATCTGCGAGGAGAACTGCTCCACCTCGCGTCGGAAGTCCTCGTTGCGCGAGGCGGAGCGCCGGGTCATGGTCGCCCAGAGAACCGCGCCGACCGGAACGGTGAGAGCGAAGAAGCCGATGAACTGTGGAACGGTGGCCGCCGTGATGGTGATGGCACCGATCAGGACGAAGATCGCGGACAGTGCGCTCGGTCCGGTCTGCTGCAGCATGAGTTCGACGTTCTCGACGTCGCGTACCACCTTGGACTGGATCACCGCGGCGCTCGCGCGGGAGTGGAAGCCGATCGAGAGGTTCTGCAGTCGCCCGGTGAGGGCGTTGCGCAGGTCAGCGCCGAGTTGTCTCGTCGCGCCGCTGTACCAGCGGGTGAACAGCACCTGGGTAGGAAAGTTCTGGGCGAGCACGACGAAGGCGGCGATGCCGAGCAGCGCGAGCTGCAGCAGCGGGCCGTGTGCGACGACGCGGTCGATGACGGCCGAGGTGATGACGGGCATCAGCCAGACCGGGCTGTCCTTCAGCACGTGGATGACGGCGGCACCGACGAGGCGGCCTCGGTAGCGGGAGAGCAACCGGACGAAGCTGCGAGCCGGGCGGTCGCGCGTCAGGGTGAGTTCGGTCATCCGTGATCCACCCCTTCGAACGCGCTCTCGTGCCGTGCAGACAAAACGTTTCGGCCGGCACACACGCTAGCAGCTAGCCTGAGGTTCGCCCCGCGCATCGTCCCGAACAGTGCCAGCGATGATGCAGACTCGGGGAGACGGATCTCACCCGAGGGGGCACGATGGCCAAGAGAGTGACGATCGTCGACGTCGCGGAGCGTGCTGGCGTGGCGATCAGTTCGGTCTCGAGCGCCTTGAACGACCGGCCCGGGGTGTCTACCGAGACACGCCAGCGCATCCTCGCCGCTGCCGACGAACTCGGCTTCGTCCCCTCCATCCGCGCCCGCAGTCTCTCCGCTCAGCGGGCCTTCGCCGTGGGGTTCATCCTGCAGCGCGATCCGGAGGTGCTGGGCTCCGACCCGTTCTTCGGCGCCTTCATCGGCGGGGTCGAGTCGGTGCTGGGCGAGCGCGGGTACGCCCTGGTGCTGCAGGTCGCCTCGGGCGCCGAGGAAACCCTGGCCCGGTACCGCCGTCTCGCCGATGACAACC
>JBEVGK010000010.1:0-6264 GCA_040511795.1 Lacisediminihabitans sp.
CAGTCGAAGACCGCGCCCAGCCCGGGCGCGGTCGGGGCATAGGCGTAGCCGTCCCGGATGTCGAGGGGCTCGGCGCGGCCGAAATCGAAGTCATCGAGGGGATACAGGAGCTCGAACCATCCGGTGTTCGAGATCGACAGGGCGGTGTGCAGGTTCGCCAGTTCGAGCGGATGGTAGAGCGCGGTGTGCAGCTCGCAGCGCATGCCGAAGGCCTCGGCGAGGTGCGCCGTCTTGAGCGACGACGTGATGCCGCCGCGCCAGGACGGATCGGTGCGCACGATGTCGACCGCCCGGCTCGCGATGAACTGCGCCGTCAGGTGGCTTCCCCCGGCGATCGTCTCGGTGCCCGCGATCGGGATGTCGAGCTTGGCGGTGAGCTTACGCAGCGACTCCAGGTCGTAGTCGTAGACCGGTTCCTCGAACCAGAGGTAGCCGAGCGACTCGAGCACGCGGCCGACGCGCAGAGCCTCCTCGTAGGAGTGCGTGGCGACGGGGTCGGCCATCAGGGGGAAGTCGGGCCCGACGGCCTCGCGCACCGCCGCATAGACCTCGAGGTCGAGGGCTGCGGGCCCGGGCGGGTGCACCTTGTAGCCGCGGATGCCGCGTGCCTTCACGTCGACCGCCTGCGCGGCGTACTCCGCCGGGGTCGACAGGAACATCGAGCTCACGTACACCGGAAGCCGATCGGCCGCGGTGCCGATCAGCTCGTGCACCGGCAGCCCCGCACGGATGCCCGCGATGTCCCAGCTGGCGATGTCGAACGGACCGAAGGCGTAGATCGGCGAGTGGTTCCAGCGTCGATCGAACCAGCGGAACTCGTGCGCGTTCTTCTCCCGGGCCAACGGATCGCGCCCCAGGAAGAACGGGCGCGCCTGGGCGAAGGCCCGCGCGGTGATCCGCGCATCCAGCCCGCCCGAGCCGAACGAGATCCCGGTGATTCCCTCGTCCGTGGTCATGGAGATGACCACGACATCGGGGGCCGATCCACCGGGCAGCTCCGCCGCGTCCACCGCATCACCGACCGCGCCCGGCCGGCAGGCGCGGATCTCGATGTCGGTGATCTTCACGGTCGTCCTCTGGTCGATCCGGTTGGTCAGTTGATGCCGCTCGCAGGAAGCGGCGCATCCGCCCGCAGCAGTCCCTCGTCGACCAGCTCCTGCCACATCACGTCGGGAATCGGCACATCGAACAGGCCGACATTGCGGTGCACCTGGTCGCCGGACCGCGCCCCGACCGCGACCGTCGAGACGGCCGGGTGGCCGAGGGTGAACTGGATGGCCGCGGCCGGCAACGAGACCCCGTAGCGACCGCAGACCGCCGCGATCGCCGTCGCCCGCTCCAGCAGCTCGCGCGGCACCGGGGCGTAGTTGTAGGTGAGGTCGGCCGAGGGGTTCTCCCGGGCCAGCAGCCCCGAGTTGAACACCGCGGCCGCCACCACGGACACGTCGCGATCGACGGCCAGGGGCAGCAGATCGTCGAGCGCGCCCTGCTCGAGCAGGGTGTACCGGCCGGCGCACATCACGACGTCGAGATCGGTGTTGCGCACGAAGTCGGTGAGCATCGCCGACTGGTTCATCCCCGCGCCATAGGAGGTGATGGTCCCCTCCGCACGCAGCTGCTCGAGGGCCGGGAACGCCCCGTCGAGCGCTTCGCGGTAGAAGTCGTCGGGGTCGTGGACGAAGACGACGTCGATGCGGTCGAGGCCCATCCGGGTGAGGCTTGCCTCGAGCGACCGCAGCACGCCGTCGCCGGTGTAGTCGAGGTCGCGCACCAGGTCGGTCTCGACCTCGAAGCCCTGGTCGTCGGTGTGCATTCGACCGCTGGCAACCAGCAGTCGGCCGACCTTGGTCGAGACGACGAACTCGTCCCGAGGCTTGTCCCGCAGAAACTCACCGAGGCGACGCTCCCCCAGGCCCACGCCATAGTGCGGCGCGGTGTCGTAGTAGCGGATGCCCGCCGCCCAGGCCGCCTCGAGGGCGCCGCGGGCATCCTCGTCCGACACCACGCGGCCGAGGTTGGCGATCGGGGCGACGCCGAACCCGTACGGTCCGACGCGAAGGCCGCCGCGCCCGAGGGCTCGCGCGGTGGCGTCCGCTACCCGGGTGTCGGTGGTCATGGCCGGGCCTGCGCGAGGTGCTGCTCCTGGCGTCCGAGCCCGTCGATCTCGAGAGCCATCGTGTCGCCGGCGGTGAGGTACGGGAATCGACCAGACAGAGCGACGCCCTGCGGCGTGCCCGTGTTGATCAGATCTCCCGGCTCCAGCACCATGTACTGGCTCAGCTCGTAGACGATCTGCGCGACATCGAAGATCAGGTCGCTGGTCGACGAGTCCTGGCGCGGCTCACCGTTGACGAACGAGCGGATGCGCAGGCCCGACCCGTCGCCGATGTCGGCGGCGGGCACCAGCCACGGGCCGAGTGGGTTGAAGGTCTCGCTCGCCTTGCCCTTGCTCCATTGCCCGCCCGAGATCTCGATCTGGAACTCGCGCTCGGAGACGTCGTTGGAGACGGCGAACCCGGCGACGTAGTCGAGGGCCTCGGCGGGTGAGGCCAGGTACCGCGCGCGCTTGCCCACCACCACCGCCAGTTCGACCTCCCAGTCGGTCTTGGTGGAGCCCACCGGCACCAGCACGTCGTCGAACGGACCGATCACCGTGTTGGGGTGCTTGAAGAAGATGACGGTACGGGTGGGCGGCGCCGAGCCGGACTCCGCCGCGTGGGCGGCGTAGTTCATGCCGATGCAGATCACCGCGGTGGGCCGCGCGATGGGCGCGCCGATGCGCAGGCCGGAGCCGTCGGCGGGGTCGTCGATCACCGGAAGGGTGCCGGCCTCGATGGCGGCCGCGGCATCCGCAAGCCCGCCGCGCTCGAGGAAGGAGCCGTCGATGTCGGCGGTCAGTGGGGTCAGGTCGTAGAGCACGCCCTCATCGGTGAGCACCGCGGGGGTCTCGGCCCCCGGCTCGCCGAGTCGCATGAATTTCAGCACGGTCACTCCCCCTGGTCGGTGATGCCGGATTTTTCGGCGAGTTCTGCCCAACCCCAGCCGTCGGGGAATACCCACTCCTCGATGGCGGCCGGGAGCATCTCCGCACCGCTACCGGGGGCGGTCGGCGCCTGGTAACGACCGCCGACGACACGGGCAGGGGTGACGAAGTGTTCGTGGAGGTGGTCGGCGAACTCGATCATCCGTCCGTCCATGGTGGTCGACACGGCGACGTAGTCGAACATGGATAGGTGCTGCACGGTCTCGCACAGTCCGACGCCGCCGGCGTGCGGCGCGACCGGGATGCCGAACTTGGCCGCCAGCAACAGGATCGAGATGTTCTCGTTCACCCCGCCGACCCGGCAGGCATCCATCTGCAGGTATTCGAGTGACTTCGCCTGCAGCATCTGCTTGAAGATAACCCGGTTCTGCACGTGCTCACCGGTGGCAACGGGCATCGGGGCGAGCCTGCGCGCGATCTCCGCATGGCCGAGCACGTCATCCGGGCTGGTCGGCTCCTCGATCCAGGCGAGGTCGTATTCGGCGAGCTGCTGCATCCACTCGACCGCCTCGTCGACGTCCCAGCGCTGGTTCGCGTCCACGGCGATACGAATGTCGGGGCCGACCGTGCGGCGGGCGATCGCCAGCCGACGCTTGTCATCCTCGATGTCGGCGCCCACCTTGAGCTTGATCTGCTTGAATCCGTCCGCGACGGCTTCCCGGGCGAGCCGTTCGAGCTTCTCATCGCTGTAGCCGAGCCAGCCCGGGCCGGTCGTGTACGCCGGGTAGCCGATGTCGAGCAGCTCCTGCACCCGATCGGCCGCCCCCACCTGACCTGCGCGCAGGATCTCCAGCGCCTCGTCGCGGGTGAGCGCATCGCTCAGGTAACGGAAGTCGACGAGATCGACGATCTCCTCGGGAGTGAGCGCGGCGAGGTGCTGCCAGAGCGGTTGCCCCGCCCGCTTGGCACGAAGATCCCAGAAGGCGTTGATCACGGCGCCGATGGCCATGTGCATGACGCCCTTCTCCGGGCCCAGCCAGCGCAGCTGCGAGTCGTGCAGCATTTCCTTCCACGTCGCCCCCATGTCGTCGAGCAGCTCCTCGACGTTGCGGCCGACGAAGCGCGAGGCGAGCACCTCGATGGCATTCGCCTCGATGTCGTTGCCCCGGCCGATGGTGAAGACGAAACCCGCGACCTGCAGGCCGTCGTCACTATCGGTCTCGATCTGCAGGTAGGCGGCCGAGTAGTCCGGGTCCGGATTCATCGCATCCGACCCGTCGAGGAAGATCGAGGTCGGAAAACGGATGTCCAGGGTACGGATGCTCGTGATGGTGCTCATACTTCTCCTCTGGCGCTGAGTGCGCCCTGGTGGGTGGTGGTGTCGTTAGCTCTTGACCGAGCCCGCCAGCACACCGCGAACGAGCAGCCGCGAGGAGGCGAGGAAGACGATCAGGATGGGGATGGCGAGCAGCAGGCCCGCGAGGGCGATCTCCGGGCGGCCGATAACACTCTGTTGCGCGCCGTTTCCCGGGTTGAGGGCCGGGGTCGAACTGAACAGCACGCCGAGACCCACCGGAAGGGTGAAGTTGTTGGCGGAACCGAGCAGCACGTAGGGCAGGAAGTAGTTCACCCACGACGCACTGAAGCTGAAGAAGGCCAGCATGCCGAACAGCCCCTTCGACAGCGGGAGCGCGATGCGGATGAAGGTCGTGAACTCACCAGCACCGTCCATGCGGGCGGCCTCGTAGACATCCTTCGGAATGGAGGTCGAGAAGTAGATGTAGGCGAGGAAGACGCCGAAGGGATAGAACGAGCTGGTCAGGATGACCGCCGCCGGCGTATCGAACAGCCCCGCATTGGAGATCTCGATGAACAGCGGCAGCACCAGCGCGACCGGGGGCACGATCATCGCCACGAGGGTGATGATCAGCAGCGTTCGCTTGAGCGGGAGCGCCGTCGCGGCGAGCGCGTAGCCAGCGAGGATCGCGGTGATGCACGAGATCGCGACGATGGCGATCGTGTACAGCACGGAGTTCACCAGCCATTGCACGATGACGCCGTTCTGGAAGGTCAACAGGTGCTCCCAGGCGGCCCCGTAGTTGGCGAAGGTGCCGAACGAGAACGGAGCGTTGTTGTTCAACTGCTCGGCGGTCTTCGACGGCGCGAGCAGCAGCCAGATCATCGGGATGACGCTGGCCAGCGCGTAGACGAGCAGCACGACCCAGACGGCGGTGCGGCCGATCGTTCCACCGGCCCCGCGTCGCACGGGGGTGTGGTGCACGTGCGGCTTACCCTCGACGGCGGGAACGGCTCCGATAGCTGTGGTTGTCATTTCTCTTTCACTCCCGCGCCCTCGAAGAAGTCGGTCTTGAAGATCACGAACACCGCGCCGATGATGCACACGATGAGCAGCATGAGCGACAGGGCAGCCGCCCCGCCGAAGTTATTGGACTGGAACGCGAAGCTGTAGCTGAGCTGATTGAGCGACCAGTTCGAGGCGAGGCCCGGATAGACCGACGACGAGATGAGTTGCGGCTCGACGAAGACCTGGAGCCCGGCGGCGAAGACCAGAATGCCCATGTAGACCAGGTATTTCTGGATCAGCGGCAGCTTGATCCGCCAGCCGATCTGCCAGGCGTTCGCTCCGTCGATGCGGGCGGCCTCGAGGATGTCGTCGGAGATCGACTGCAGCGATCCGTACTGCACCACGATCCAGTTGCCGGCGCCGGTGAAGAACGCCATGACGACGAAGATCCAGGCGAGGTTGTCGGCCCGCCAGATCTGACCGCCCTGCGTGATGCCCAACGCGTGGAGCACGTCCTTGTACGGGCTGAGGGTGGGCTCCAGCAGGAAGTACCAGACCAGCACCGCGGTGGCGCCGGTGAGCGATGCCGGCACGATGTAGGCGAGGCGCAGGGGAAGGTTCCACCGGCCCTGCACCGTGTCGAGCAACAGCGACATCAGCGCGACGGCGATCAGCATCGACGGAACGTACAGCAGCAGGAAGATTCCGACATTGCGCAGTGCCGGAAGGAATCGGAAGTCCTGCAACGCCTGCAGGTAGTTGAGCGGGCCGCCGCCCGGGTTGAGCGTCGCCGGCTGCATCGAGGTGATGGCCGCGACGATGATCGGGATGATGCCGAAGGCGATGAGCAGCACCAGGTACGGCGCGAACATCAGCCCGCCGGCGAGGAGACTCCCCCTGTTTACTCGTGAACGCGACACTGCGACCCTCTCCTTGTGACCACGGTGAACACACTGCGCGGCGCCGGGGAGTCATA
>JBEVGK010000011.1:0-3993 GCA_040511795.1 Lacisediminihabitans sp.
GACGCGCTGCAGGCCACCGTGGGAGCGGTCGCGGACGCGTTCACCGAGGTGGATGAAGGCTTCGCGAAGGCTCTCGAAGAGGGCGCGGCCGACACGGCCAAGAACGATCCGAGCGCCGTGCCGAAGACATCCGGCCCGCACAACCCGGTTATCTAGGAGCTCTCGACATGACTGACCGCGAATACCTCCCGCTCGAAGGCGACGAAGCGCTGCTGCGACGCAAGGCGTTGCAGTACGGCGAGATCGCCAACGCGATCACCCGCTCGGTGAACACCCTCAACCGCATCAAAGAGGTGGGGGAGATGAAGGGCGAGGCGGTGAACGCGCTGCGCGACACCATCGGCAGCGTCGCCGACGACATCGACAAGGCCCGCGACCGGTACGCAGGCACCTCGAGCGCGCTGGTCACCTATTCCTACGCACTGAAGAGCGCACAGGATGCGGCCGACACCGCCATCATCCACATCGAGAACAAGCAGACCGAGGCCAGCCAGGCGCACCACGCCGCCAACAACCTCGACGACCAGATCCCGACAGCGACCGATGAAGACAAGGCGGACGCGCAGAAGGCGGCCGACACGGCAGCGGACTACGCCACGACCGCCGACGGCGAGCTGCGGGCGGCGCAGCAGGAGTGGCACGACGCCCTCGACGACAAGAACGATGCGGCGACCGTCGCCATCGCCGCGATCAAGGAGGTCGTCGACGGCAAGAAGAGCCACGGCCTCAACGACGGCTGGTGGGACAACTGGGGCTCGAAGGTGCTCGACGTCGTCAAGGTCATCTGCGAGATCGCCGGCTTCCTTTCCATCTTCCTCAGCTGGGTGCCGATCCTGGGGGCGATCCTGGTCGGGCTCGCCATCCTCGGGGCGTTGATCGCGCTGGTCGAGTCCATCGTCAAGCTGGTGAACGGCGAAGGCAGCATCACCGACGTGATCTTCGCTGCGGTCGGCGTGGTGCTCGCCGCGTTCGGCGGCAAGATCGCCACCTACCTGGCCAAGCTGGTCAAGGTGCAGGCCATCACCCGGTTTGCCAGCAAGGGCAGCTCCGACTTCCTCAAGAGTGGCGCATTCAAGTCGCTGTTCGGCAAGACCAAGACCAGCATGCTCACCGACCCGAAGCTCGCTTCGGTGTTCAAGGAGCAGAGCTTCAGCAGCATGATGAAAGACATCCGCAACCCCTTCGACCTCAAGCTCGGTTCGGGAAACAACCTGTGGGGAAAGTTCACCGATGGGCTGATGACCGAGGGCGCGAAGGCCTGGAAGAATCCGCTGGGCCTCAAGTCGCTCGGCGGTGACATGGCGGGCATCCTGGGTAAGGCGCCGGACACCGCCGCGAAGGTCGCCCTCGTCGTGCTCGATGCGCGGTCGGTGGCCGGCAAGGTGGAGAAGATCGCCGACGGGGTGTTCGGGGTCGATCTCACCCTGAAGCCGGAGTCGATCGTGCAGGCCGGCGCGAACCAGGTGGAGAACACCATCCGCGACGCCGTCGGGGCGAAGCTCAAGTGACGGATGCCGGCGTGACCGCACAGCCGCGCGACCTCGTCGTCGCGGCCTACGACATCAAGGTGCCGTTGAACTTCTTCGCCATCCCGCTCATCGGTGACGAGGAGATCGACTCGGCCCGGTGGGCCCGCACGGTGGTCGATGAGGTCGTCGCAGGCCTCGATGCGTCTGCCGGTGAGATCGGCACCGAGGAGGGCGACATCCTCGCTCAGCTGATCGAGCTACGCCGCCGCCTGCTGGCCGGCCAGAACGGTCAGCTCACCGCCGCGGTGTCGATCCGCCCGGAGGGTGCGATGACCATCGGCTGCCTGCTCACGACCGAGCAGTTCAGCATGGACGCGGATGACGGCCCCGACACGTTCGAGCAGATGCTCACCGAGGGCGTGCGCCAGCTCCGTCCCGGCGCGCGAACCCGCGTGGCGGAGACCTGGCGGTCCAGCGCCGATATCGGCGAGATCGTGGGGCTGTTCCATCGCATCGACTTCATCGAACTCGGCGAGGAGGAGGGGACACTCGAACAGCGCACCATCTTCGGCGTCTTCCCGCCCCGCTCGAGAGACATGATCCGCTTCATCTTCACGGTCGCCGACTTCGCCACCTTCGGTGACATGGCGGCAGATACCCAGGCCATCGTCGAGACGCTCGAGGTCACGCTGCAGGGGGTCGCAGAATGACCGGAATCACCGCTCCCGCCCGCATGTCGATGGTGTTCCCCGGGTCGTGGGCGAACATCCCGCTCGACGACGACCGGTCGATGGAATCCACGATCGCACAGCTCGTCAAGCGGCAGGTCGGGCGCGACGATCGGTTCGCCCAGCTGCGCCGCGACGCCAAGCAGCGTCTGCTGGCTGTCGCCCGCGACGCACAGGAATCGAACGCCGTACAGCTCGCGCTCTCGCTCGAGATCCTTCCCGGCGTGCCGTTCCCCGCCGCGGTCGTCGCCGACTACCGAAACTGGCCCGATCCGGCCGGTGCAGGCGAACAGACGGTGGCGCAGCGTCTTGCGACGGTGCTACCGGGGGGAGAGCTGCTCGAGCTGAGCTCGGGCGTGGCGATCCGCTCGTTCCGCACCACGACGATCCGGCAGGGCACCGAGGCGGTGCCCGACATCAAGCTCGAATACTTCCTCTGTGTTCCCGACGGGCGGTCGTTGCTCCACGTTGTCGCCGATGTGCCCATCAAGATAGAGGCGGAACTGATCGCGGCGCTCTTCGACGCGATGGTCGACTCGATCCGGTGGTTCCCCGCGGCGGACGACACCGAGGCGGACGACACCGCGGCGGACACGTCGAGGTAGAAACAGAGTGACGTAGTGGCGAAGCAGCGCAAACAGGCCGCACGGGATAAGGCGCGGCGCACGCAGCGTTCCTTGGCCGAGCAGCAGATCCGCTCCAGAGAGTCCGCGCCGGCGAAGATGCCACCCTGGCAACCGTTCTGGTTCGGGGGCGCGGTGGTCGCCGTCGCGGGGGTGGCAGCCCTCATCTGGTTGGTGCTGATCGCGCTCGGGGGCGGAGATATCGACGTGTTCCTCGGCGACTTCCGCCGCGACATCCCCCGGGCCGCGATTCCCGCGGGGCTGCTCCTCATCGGTGGGGCATTCCTGTTCACCGGCGAGCTGTTGCGTCGAGCGGTATGGGAGCAGCGCGAGATGAAGCTCCTCAGCGGTGGAACGAACGCCGTGCGCATCCCGCGGATGCGCGTCGGACTCGTCGTCGCGTGGGCACTGATACCGCTCGCGGTGTGGATAGCCCTCATCCCGGTCTCGGTCGTCGTCGTGCATGACGACCGACGCTCACATGACGACCTCTGGTTCTTAGCGACCCTCTACGGCTTCCTCGCCGCCGGCATCCTGGGCGTCTTCCTCACGTCCCTGATCAAGAGGCTGGCCTATCGGCTGTTCCCGGATGTCGGCGCGGTCGGGGGTGGGGAACTCCGGTTCTGGCGGGTGGCCTCGGTGCAATGGCGTCTCGAGTCGTGGTTCGCCTTCATCGGGTTCGGAACCGCGGGAATCCTGCCGCTGGTCGTCGTCCCCGACGGCCCGGTCATCCCGAGCCTGTTCTGGCTTCCGGCGACCGTCGCCGGTGCATTCGTGGCGATCGCGGTCGGGCTCGCCCTCGCCTCGCCGCGCTCCGGCTTCGACTACGGGGTCGCCGAGTCCGTCGTCTGACCGCACGGCATGGGTACCCCTCCCCATTCCCTCCCGGATAGCCCGTCGTTAGGTTGGAAGAAGTTGGTTGGCCTGTGGGGGTCGGCCCCACCGAAATCTAAAAGGAGTTGTACGTCATGGCGAACATGAATGTCACCTACAGCGAGATGACCGACGCGGCTAACCGCCTCACCACCGGCAAGGACGACATCACCTCGAAGCTGCACGAGCTGCAGTCCCTGGTGAACGGTCTGGTTCAGGGCGGATTCGTCACCGATGCCGCATCCGGCGCCTTCCACAGCTCGTACGAGCAGTTCACCAAGGGCACCACCGAGGCCGTCA
>JBEVGK010000012.1:0-10224 GCA_040511795.1 Lacisediminihabitans sp.
TAGAGCTTGGTATACCCGAACAGCGAGGCACCAGAGCCGTACTCGCGCACCTGCGTCGTCTCGCACTGCGACTGCAGGCCGCGCGAGCACATGTAGCACTGCCCGCAGGCGATATTGAAGGTGACCACCACGCGATCACCCGGCTTCAGCGTGGTGACCGCGCTGCCGACCTCCTCGACGATGCCCATCGGCTCGTGGCCGAGGATGTCGCCCCGATCGAGGAACGGACCGAACAGTTCGTAGAGGTGCAGGTCCGATCCACAGATCGCCGTTGACGTGATCCGCACTATGGCGTCGGTAGGCTCCTGGATCACCGGATCCGGCACGGTCTCCACCGAGAGCGACCGCTTGCCCTGATAGGTGAGCGCGCGCATGTCAGTTGCTCACCTCGCCGCGCCAGCCGCCGTTGGCGTTGCCCTCGTCCTCGATGAAGGTCTTGAAGTTCTTCAGGTCGCGCTTCACACTCGCATCGTCGACGCCGAACACCGCGCCGACCTTTTCCACAAAGCCCTCCGGCTCCCAGTCCAGCTGCACGGTGACCCTGCTGGTCGAGTCGCTGAGCTTGTGGAACGTCACGACACCGGCCTGCGTGACCTCGCCGCCGACGCTCTTCCAGGCGACCCGCTCGTCGGGGTGCTGCTCGGTGATCTCCGCATCGAATTCGCGCTCGACACCGCCGATCGTGACCTTCCAGTGGTTGTGGGTGTCGTCGAGCTGCGTGATCGACTCGACGAAGCTGAGGAAGTGCGGGAACGACTCGAATTGGGTCCACTGGTTATAGGCGGTGCTGACCGGGACATCCACGTCGACGGCTTCGATGATCTGGGACATGTACATACCTCTTCTGGTGGGGGAATCTTGTGCCACGGAACGTACGTGCGCCCGGCGCGTGCAATACCCCCTTGTCAGCGCGGCCACAGCGTGTAGCGCGACCCGCACGGGTGTCGGGGGCAATTGACATAGTCGAACATGTGTTCGAATATGAAGAGATGGCCCCCTCGACCGCAACGCTCCCCGCACCTGCGGGTGCGCTCGGCACGCTCTCTGTGAGTGGGCAGCCGACGCGCGCAACGGTGGAGGAGCTGCAGGCCCGCATCCGGCAGATGCAGGCCACGAAGCTCGACACCCGGCTCATGCCTACCCATCCCGCGATCGGCGCACTGCTGCCCGGTGGCGGTCTCAAGCAGGGCTCTGCCTATTCGGTCGACCAGTCTGCTGCGCTGGTCATGGCGCTGCTGGCCGGACCTTCCGCGGCCGGCTCCTGGTGCGGCGTGGTCGGCATCCCCGAGTTCGGTCTCGAGGCTGCGGCGGGCTTCGGCGTCGACCTGGAGCGGCTCGTGCTCGTTCCCCACCCCGGCGATCAGTGGCTGGCCGTGGCGGCCGCGGTGGCCGATGTGCTCGGGGTCGTCGTCATCCGCCCACCGAAGCGGGCGAGCGATGCGAGCGTCTCCCGGCTCAGCGCCCGGTTGCGGCAGCGCGGCGCCACCCTCGTCGTGCTCGGGCCGTGGCCGCAGAGCGAGGCGATGCTGAGCCTCTCCGAGAGCAGCTGGTCGGGCATCGGCGCCGGCCACGGTCACCTCGCCGCGCGGCAGGTCACCGTCACCGTCACCAGCCGTCTCGCGGGGCGCCCGCGCAGCGCACGGCTCTGGCTGCCCGATCCGCAGCTCGCCCTGCGCGCCGTGCGCAGCGAAGCACCGCTGCCTCTCCTGCGAGCCGCGGTATGACCACCATCGACACCGCGGCCCCGACCCGAACGGCGTCCCGCCCGGTGCCCACCCGCACGATCCTGCTCTGGGTGCCGGACTGGCCGGTCATCGCGGCCCGGCGCTCCGAGACCGTGCTGCGCGCGCATCCAGGTGCCGCGGCGACGGATGCCCGGCTCGCCCTCATCGACCGAGGCGAGGTCTTCGCCTGTTCCGCCGCCGCCCGTGCCGACGGGGTGCGCCGCGGGCAGCGGGTGCGTGATGCCCAGGCGAGAAGCCCCGAGCTGATCGTGCTGCCCTATGAGTCGCAGCTCGACCTTCGCGCATTCGAACCGGTGCTCGAGGTGATCGAGGAGACCATGCCGGGCGTGCAGCTGCTGCGGCCCGGCACCTGCGCGGTGCGGGCACGCGGGCCTGCCGCCTACTACGGCAGCGAGGAGGAGGCAGCGCTCTGGCTGCTCGACGCCCTCGATGAACTCGGCATCCCGGGGGCGAGGATCGGCATCGCCGACGGGCCCTTCACCGCCGAGCATGCGGCGCGAGCCTCAGCCCGCTCTCCCCGCAGCGCCGATCGCATCAGTGCCGGTCGCATCAGCGCCGGTCGCATCAGTATCGTGCCGGCCGGGGAGTCCGCCGCCTTCCTGGCACCGCTGCCGGTGGGGCTGATCGCGGCCGAAATCGGTACAGCAGAGACGCGTCCCGCCGCGCGGCGGGGCGGGGCGACCCGCACCAGCGGCGGCTCGCTGCCGACCCTGCTGCTGCGGCTCGGCATCCGCACCCTGGGGCAGTTCGCCGCGCTCGCGGCGACGGATGTCGAGGCCCGCTTCGGGCAGGAGGGCACACGCCTTCACGCCCTGGCCGCCGGTCTCGACTCGCGCCCCGTCATCGCCCGGGTACCACCGGAGGAGCTCGACGGCTCGATCTCGTTCGAACCTCCGCTCGATCGGGTGGAACAGGTCGCCTTCGGCGTGCGCGGCACCGCCGACACCTTCGTGCAGCAGCTCATCCGCGCGCAACTGGTCTGCACAGCGATCCGGGTCGAGATCGACTCGGAGGGCGGCGAACTCTCGGAGCGCAGCTGGTTGCACCCGCGCTCCTTCACCGCGGCAGACATCGTCGATCGGGTGCGCTGGCAGCTCGGCACGGGAGCTGCGGGCGACGACTCGGGCCTGCGCTCAGCGGTCAGCCGGGTGCGCATCGTGCCCGAGGCTGTCGACCCGATCGGCCACCACGAGCGGGGACTCTGGGGAACCGGCCATGACGAGCGCATCCACCACGGTCTCTCCCGGGTGCAGAGCCTGCTCGGCCACGGGGGCGTGCTCACCGGGGTACTCGGCGGCGGCCGCACGCTGATGGAACGCAGTGAGCTCGTCGCCTGGGGAGATCGTCCGCTCGAGACGCGCTCCGGCCGGCAGCCGTGGCCCGGCCAACTGCCGCCGCCGACGCCGACCACGGTGTTCGAATCCCCGAAGCCCGCGCTGGTGCTCGACGCCCGCAACGAACCGGTCGACGTAGACGGTCGTGGCGAACTCAGCGGCGAGCCCACCCGGTTCTCGGTCGACGGCCGCACGCTGCTCAGCGTCGTCGGCTGGGCGGGTCCCTGGCCGATCGACGTGCGGTGGTGGGATGCCGGCGCCGCCCGCAGTGCGAGCCGCTTCCAGGTCGTCGACGAGCACGGCGGTGCCTGGCTGCTGGTGCTCGAAGACCACCTGTGGTGGGCGGAAGCGAGCTACGACTGATGAGTGAGCTCCTCTGATGGGCTGGAACAACCCACCCATCCCCTGGTCTGAGCACGAACGCCTGCTCTCCAGCCGCCGGCGCCCCGGCGGTCCCCCGGTCGGTGCCGACGGTGGAGACAGCCCGGGCTGGTCCCTCAAACGCAACGCCTACGTGCCGCCGCCTGCGGAGGACCGGGTCGAGAGCGCCGTGCCATACGCCGAGCTGCACGCGCACAGCAATTTCAGCTTCCTCGACGGTGCGTCGGGCCCCGAACACATGCTCGAGGAGGCGGTGCGGCTCGGGCTGCACTCCCTCGCCATCACCGATCACGATGGCTTCTACGGCATCGCCCGCATGGCCGAGGCCGCAGAGGCGCACCCGGGCATGGGCACGGTCTTCGGCGCAGAACTCTCCTTCGACCTGACCGCACCGCAGAACGGTGCAGCAGACCCGGAGGGTAGTCACCTGCTGGTGCTCGCCCGCCAGGAGGAGGGCTACCACCGGCTCGCCGGTGCCATCACCTCAGGCCAGCTCGCGGGGGGCGAGAAGGGCAGGCCGATCTACGATCTCGACGAGCTGGCACAGCGCGCGGATGGCCACTGGGCAATCCTCACCGGATGTCGCAAAGGCTCGGTGCGGCGGGCGCTCGTCTCCGGGGGTCCCCGCGAGGCAGCGCGCGAACTCGACCGCCTCGTCGACCGTTTCGGCCACGACAACGTGATCGTGGAGCTGTACGACCACGGCAATCCGCTCGATAGCGATCACAACGATGCCCTGTTCTCCATGGCCCAGGAGCAACGGCTGCAGGTGGTCGCCACGGGCAACGTGCACTATGCCCGGCCGGAGGAGCACCGACTCGCGGCCGCGCTGGCCGCCGTACGCGCCCGCAGAAGTCTCGACGACCTCGACGGCTGGCTGCCGGCATCCGGTGCCGCGCACCTGCGCTCGGGCGACGAGATGGCCCGGCGCTTCTCGCGCTATCCCGGCGTCGTCGAGCACAGCGTCACCCTGGCGGAGGAGCTGGGCTTCCGACTGCGCAGCGCGAAGCCGAAGCTGCCGAAGCAGGAGGTGCCGGAGGGCCACACCCCCATGACGTACCTGCGTCAGCTGGTCTGGGAGGCCGTGCCGGGTATGTACGGCACCATCAGTGATGAGACCCGGGTGCGCATCGAGCGCGAGCTCGAGGTGATCGAGATGAAGGACTTCCCCGGCTACTTCCTGATCGTCTGGGACATGGTGCGGCACGCCCGAGAGCTCGGAATCCTCTGTCAGGGGCGAGGATCTGCGGCGAACTCGGTGGTCTGCTACCTGCTCAAGGTGACGGCCGTCGACCCGATCAAGTACAAGCTGCCGTTCGAGCGCTTCCTCTCCTCGACCCGCGAGGAGGAGCCCGACATCGACGTGGACTTCGACTCCGAGCGGCGGGAAGAGGTCATCCAGTACGTCTACGACAAGTACGGGCGGCACAACGCGGCGCAGGTGGCCAACGTCATCCAGTACCGGCCGAAGTTCGCGGTGCGCGACATGGCCAAGGCGCTCGGCGCGAGCCCGGGCCAGCAGGACGCGTGGTCGAAGCAGGTGGAGCGCCACGGTGCGCTGGTCTCGAGTACCGACCACGACATCCCGGATGCGGTGGTCGGCCTGGCGCTGGAAGTGCTCGGCACACCGAGACACCTGGGCATCCACTCCGGCGGCATGGTGCTCACCGACCGTCCGGTCGGCGAGGTCTGCCCGATCGAGCACGGCCGCATGGACGGCCGCACCGTGCTGCAGTGGGACAAAGACGACTGCGCCTTCATGGGACTGGTCAAGTTCGACATGCTCGGCCTCGGCATCCTCTCCGCCATCCAGCACTGCTTCGACCTTGCCCGCGACCATCTCGGCGAGCAGTGGGAGCTCGCCACCATCCCCAAGGAGGAGCAGGGGGTATACGACCAGCTCTGCCGGGCGGACTCTGTCGGCGTGTTCCAGGTGGAGAGCCGGGCACAGATGGGGATGCTGCCGCGGATGAAGCCACGCTGCCTGTACGACCTGGTGATCGAGATCGCTATGGTGCGCCCCGGCCCGATCCAGGGTGGTGCCGTGCACCCGTACATCCGCCGCAAGATGGGCACGGAGCCGGTCAGCTACCTGCACCCGCTGGCCAAACCGGTGCTCGAGCGCACCCTCGGCATCCCGCTGTTCCAGGAGCAGCTGATGCAACTGGCGATGGCGCTCGGCGATCTCGACGCCGACCAGGCCGACCTGTTGCGTCGCGCGATGGGGTCCAAGCGCGGGCTGGAGAAGATCGAGTCGGTAAAAGCCGACCTGTACCGCGGCATGGAGAGCCACGGCATCACGGGCGACGACGCCGATGACGTCTACAAGCGCATCCAGTCCTTCGCGAATTTCGGGTTCGCGGAGAGCCACGCCCAGAGCTTCGGGCTGCTGGTCTATGCCAGCGCCTGGCTGCGACTGCACTATCCGGCCGCCTTCCTCGCGGCGCTGCTGCGGTCCCAGCCGATGGGGTTCTACTCGCCGGCGACCCTGGTGGCGGATGCCCGGCGCCACGGTGTCGAGGTGCGACGCCCCGACATCCTCCGCTCCGACTGGCGTCCGGGCATGGAGCCTGTCGGCCCTTCGACAAGCTCAGGGACCGAAGTTCGCCCGCCCACCGGCGACCCCGCCTGTCTCGAGCACGAGCAGCCGGTGCCCTCCGAGACCTTCGACCCGAAGGCGCACTTCGACACGGACGACCACCGTCGCGATGGCGCCTTCGTGGTGCGGCTGGGGCTCGCGGAGGTGACCGGCATCGGCGAGAAGCTCGCGAAGCGCATCGTGGCGGACCGCGAGGAGCACGGCGACTTCGGCGACATGGCCGACCTGGTGCGCCGGGTCGATCTCAGCACCACCCAGTTGGAGTCCCTCGCGGCTGCCGGTGCCTTCGAGTCCTTCGGGCTCGGCATGCGCGAGGCGCTCTGGGCCGCGGGCGACGCCGCCCAGAATCGGTCGGAGTACCTGGAGCACAGCACCGTCAGCGTGCAGCCCCCGCTGTTCTCCACACCGAGCGGCATGGAGGTGCTGTCGGCGGATCTCTGGGCGACCGGGATCTCACCCGCCGACCATCCCATCCGCTACGTCCGCCCGGCCCTGGCCGATCGTGGCGTGCACAGCGCGGCCGATCTCCGCTCGACCGAGTCCGGTCGCCGCATCGAGGTTGGCGGGGTGGTCACCCACCGGCAGCGGCCGGCGACAGCGAGCGGCATCACCTTCATGAACCTCGAGGACGAGACCGGGCTGGTCAACGTGATCTGCAGCGTGGGGGTATGGAACCGCTACCGGCGGGTGGCCAGGGATGCGCCCGCCATGATCGTGCGCGGCATCCTCGAGCGTTCCCCCGAGGGGGTGACCAACCTGCTTGCCGATCGGCTGGAGACGCTGGCGATCACCCAGCGCACCAGCTCCCGCGACTTCCGCTGACCGCTCGCGCGGGCCGGAACTGGTCAAGTACCGTGATCCAAGAACCCTGGAGGACACCCCATGACCGTGCGCGTCGATCTCAACATCTCCCTCGACGGCTTCGCCACCACCACCGATCAGACCCCGGAGAATCCGTTCGGTGACGACTGGGCGAGGCTCACCCACGCCTACGTCTCCACCCGCACCTTCCGCGAGCGGGTCTTCCACGACGCCAGCGGTGCCGGCACTACCGGGGTCGATGAGCGCTACGCAGAGGGCTATTTCGCGGAGGTCGGGGCGGAGATAATGGGCGCCGCGATGTTCGGGCTGCACGAGAATCCCGACGACCCGCAGTGGCGCGGCTGGTGGGGCGATGAGCCGCCGTTCCGCGTGCCGGTCTTCGTGCTCACGCACACACCCCGACCGAGCATCGAGTTCGACAACGGCACCACCTTCCACTTTCTCGACGCCACCGCGGAGGAGGCGCTGGCGATCGCCACCACGGCGGCGGACGGCGCGGACATCCGCATCGGTGGGGGCCCGACGACCGTGCGCGAGTTCCTGCGCGCGGGCCTCGTCGACCAACTCCACGTCGCGATCGTCCCGATCCTGCTGGGCCGCGGAATCCGGCTCTGGGATGACCTGCGCGGTCTGGAGCAGGGTTACACGGTGTCGTCGGAGACCGCGGAGAGCGGCGTCATCCATCTCACCTTCCGCCGCTGAGTCGGCTCACCGAGGCCGGCCCGCCTGAACGACCGGACCCTCAGCCGCGGTTGCGCACCAGATCGAGCGCATAGGACTGGTACCACTTGCCGGCCGCCGGTCCTCCGTTGCAGGTACCGTCACTGGCGCCCGGGGTCTTCACCCAGAGCAGAGCGTCGAGGTTACCGCCCGCCGTGGAGACGCTGGGGTTCTGTCCGAGCGCAGCGCCACTCGGATTGCACCACGTGCCCTGCCACCCTGCGCCGTTGCGGGAGACATCGATCACGTAGTGCTTGGTTCCCCCGAGCAGCGCGACGATCTTCTCGGCGTACGGCTGCTCGTCGCTGACCCGACGGAAGTTCGACACGTTGGTGAAGAAGCCGCGGGCATACTGCACCCCGGCCTTGGTCAGGCGATCCGCCATGACCGGCGGCTGCACCCAATTGCTGTTGCCGCCGTCGAGGTAGACGGCGATGCCCGCCTGGGCGTAGTACTGCACCACGGTGGAGATCAGCGCGAGCCGGCGATCGACGATCGACCCGCATCGGGCGGTGCCCAGCATCGCGATCGAGTCGGGTTCCATCAGGACGACGGCGGGATGTCCGCGCAGCGAGTCGGCGACCGTGCGGTTGAAGGCGACATAGTCTTCATCGCTGTACCCGCCGGCCGAGTAGCCGCCGCAGTCCCGGTCGGGGATGGCGTAGATCACGAACACCGGGGTGTCCTGCGCCTGAGCGGAGGCGGCCACCATCCCGGCGAGCTTCGACTTCAGCAGGTCGCTGCTCCACCAGTCGCCCAGCCAGGTAGCGATCGGCTGGGAGGAGATCTGGGTCAGGGTGTTCGCATCGGTCGCCGAACCCGCCGAGCGGAGCTTGGCGACCTCGGTGACCGGAAGCGAGGCGGGATTGAGCCAGAGGCCACCCGGGTACAGGGTGGATGCGCCGATCGCATCCGGCCATCCGCTGGCTCGAGCGGTCGCCGTGGGTGTGGGCGTCGGTGTGGGCGCCCCGGTGGCAGACGAGGTGGACGTCGTGACGGCCCGCTGGCCGGTCTGCGGCGCGATCGAGGCGAAGAGGCCGGAGCCGATGATGATGCTTCCGAGAATCCCGGACGACACGATGACCCGTGCGACTGCGCTGTGAGACAGCATGGTGGTGAGCTTCCGACGGCGGGTCGTCCGCGCCCCCGATGTCGACGGATGATCCCGTTCTTCAGTCTTCGTGCCACTCACCCCCGCTCGCGACCCGCGTTCGCGGGGGCTGTCCACCCCAATTGGAGTGTCGCGCGCACCCCGCAGCACAGACCGACATCCCCGTCCGAATCAGCGTACCGGGCCGCCGCCGCGGCAGCCGACCGCCCCTCAGCTGCGCAGGTTCTTACGCAGGATGTCGATACGGGACTGCAGTTGAGTCACGCTGGCCTGTGCGACGGCCGGGCCACCGGTCATCCGTCGCAGCTCGGCGTGGATGATGCCGTGGGGCTCACCCGTCGACTTCGCGCGCATCCCGACGAGGCTGTTCAGCAGGCTGCGTTGCTCCTTGAGATTGCGGTACAGCGGCGGCGGGTCGTCGGACTTCACGCCGGACGCCTCCGAGCGCTTCTGCCGATCGTCGATCCGCCGGGACTGGCGCGACTGGCGTGCACGCAGCAGCTCGGCGACCTGCTCGGGTTCGAGCAGGCCGGGAATCCCGATGAAGTCGAGCTCCTCGAGACTCCCGGTGGCGGCGCCGGTGCCGAATTCGTCACCGTCGAACAGCACCCGGTCGAATGCGGCCTCCGATTCCAGCGGCTTGAAGTCGAACAGCAGCGCGTCGCCCGATGCCGATTCGACCCGGTTCGCCGCGTCCATGTCGTCGTCGTCGTCGAGCAGGATCTCCTCGAGTCCCTCGCCGGGCTCCCTGTCGAGGGCGTGGTCGCGCTGCAACTCGAGCGCGGCGGCGAGGGCCATCAGCGTCGGAACGCTCGGCAGGAAGATCGAGGCGGTCTCCCCTCGACGCCGGGTGCGCACGAAGCGTCCGATCGCCTGGGCGAAGAACAGCGGCGTCGAGGCCGAGGTGGCGTACACGCCGACGCCGAGTCGCGGGACATCCACTCCCTCCGACACCATGCGCACCGCCACCATCCAGCGCGAGTCGCCCTCGGAGAACCTGGCGATCCGGTCGCTCGCCCCGGCATCGTCGGAGAGCACGACCGTCGGCTCCTGCCCGGTGATCTTCTCCAGGATGTCCGCGTAGGCGTGGGCGCTGAAATGGTCGGTGGCGATCACCAACCCGCCCGCGTCCGGGATGCCCTGGCGCACCTCGGTGAGGCGGCGGTTGGCCGCCTTGAGCACGGCGGGAATCCATTCCCCTTCCGGATCGAGAGCGGTACGCCAGGCCTGCGCCGTGACGTCCTTGGTGTCGCCCTGCCCGAGCTGCGCCTCCATCTCATCGCCTGTGCGCGTGCGCCAGCGCATCTTTCCCGCGTAGGCGAGGAAGATGACCGGGCGCACCACCCCGTCGGCGAGAGCGCGACCGTAGCCGTACGCGTAGTCGGCCTGTGAGGTGCGGATGCCGTGCTCGTCCGGGTAGTAGGTGACGAACGGGATCGGGGCGGTGTCCGAGCGGAACGGCGTTCCGGTGAGCGAGAGGCGACGGGTCGCGGGACCGAAGGCGTCTCGGAT
>JBEVGK010000013.1:0-4365 GCA_040511795.1 Lacisediminihabitans sp.
CATCGCTCTCGGGCACGGTGTAGCGAGCAAGGATCAACAGCACACCGACCACGATCGACGCGATCGCGCTGATGTAGGTCAAGACCACGACGACGGTCAGTTCGGGCGGTCTGGTGACGGTTGCCGCGTCTCCGGTCATGGCAGCCATGATGGCAGAGCCCCGGGTGGTCGTGAAGGCCTCTTGCCATCGTGTTCGGTCGCAGAGCACCATGAATGGCATGACGAAATATCTCATCTCCTTTCCGAGCGAAGCGATGGTGCTCACGGCCGAGGAATTCCAGCAGGCGGGGATCGACTCCCGCGCCGTCATCGAGGAGGCGAAGGCGGCCGGCGTCTACGTCTTCGGTGGCGGAATCGACGAGGATGTCGACCCGGTGCTGGTGTCGGGCGACGGGTCGGTGTCTCCCGAGCTCTATCCGGGCTCCGAACTCAACGGCGGATTCACCGTGCTCGAGCTGCCGACCCGCGACGATGCCGTGCTCTGGGCGCAGAAGATCGCCGTCGCCTGCCGGTGTGGGCAGGAGCTTCGGGAGTTCATGTACGACCCGGCGAGCTGAACGCTCGCGCATGAAACTTCTGTTGACGTCAGGCGGCGTCACGAACGACAGCATCCGCGAGGCGCTGGTCGCGATGCTGGGCAAGCCCCTCGACGAATGCACAGCACTGGTCATCCCCACGGCGCAGTGGGGTCAGCCCGCGTGTTCGCCCGAAACGGTATGGATGTCGACCGCCGGGCGGTGGCCGGGCGAGACCGGTCTGGTTCAGCTGGGCTGGAAGTCGGTGGGGGTGCTCGAACTCACCGCTCTGCCCTCCATCGACCGTGACCGGTGGGTGGCCTGGGTGCGCGATGCCGACGTGCTGCTGGTCGATGGCGGAGAGGCGGTCTACTTGGCCCACTGGATGCGGCAGTCCGGCCTCGCAGACCTTCTGCCCGAGCTCTCCGACACCGTCTGGGTCGGCGTGAGCGCCGGCAGCATGGTGATGACCCCGCGCATCGGCCGTGAGTTCGCCGACTGGAAACCCGATGGCAGCGACGAGACGCTCGGCGTCGTCGACTTCAGCATCTTTCCGCATCTCGACTACCCGGGCTGGACCAGTAATACCCTCGACGCTGCCCACCGTTGGGCGACGAACATCGCCGGGCCGGCCTATGCCATCGACGAGCAGACCGCGATCTCGGTGGTCGATGGCGCCGTGACCGTCATCTCCGAGGGGCAGTGGGTGCTGCTGAACGCGTAGCCGAGTGTGGAGCCCCTTGTCGGATTCGAACCGACGACCCCCGCTTGACAAGTGCGGGCGATGGTTGGCTTGGTGGAGCCCCTTGTCGGATTCGAACCGACGACCCCCGCTTTACAAGAGCGGTGCTCTGGCCAACTGAGCTAAAGAGGCGAACGAGCATCAATATTACCGGGCTGCAGCAAACAGGATGAGATCGGCGAAACCGTCCGTCAACAGGACCAGGTCGGGAGTTCGGGGCCCTCCATCCTGTTGGCTGCAGCGAGACGGCGAAATGCTGCGACCCCGCTACCGTGGACGGATGACCGCGCCCGCTCCCCATCGCGCGAGCCGGGCATCCGTCGCCCTGGGTGTCGCCGGGGCCGTGCTGGTCGGGGCGCTCACCGCCACGCAGTCGCGCATCAACGGCGAGTTCGGTCGGGCTCTGGACGACGGATACCTTGCGGCTCTCATCTCCTTCGGGTCGGGGCTCGTCATCCTGGCCCTCGCTCTCGTCATCTGGGCCCCCGGCCGTCGCGGGCTGACACGGCTGTTCGCCAGCGTTCGCTCGGGCGCGACCCCGTGGTGGTACCTGATCGGCGGGGCGGCGGGCGGCTTCTTCGTGCTCTCGCAGGGGCTTACCGGCGCGACTCTGGGAGTCGCCCTGTTCACCGTCGCTATCGTCTGCGGGCAGACCATCAGCGGCCTCGCCATCGATGCGCGCGGGCTCGGCAGCACGGCACCAGCGCCGATCACGGTCACCCGTCTCCTGGGCACGGTGCTCGCCCTGGTCGCGGTCACCTGGGCGGTGTCGTCGCAGCTCGTCGGCGACATCCCGCTCTGGATGCTGCTGCTCCCGTTTCTCGCAGGCCTCGGCATCGGCGGCCAGCAGGCGGTCAACGGTCAGGTGCGGAGCATCTCGCGCTCGGCCCTCACCGCCACGTTCATGAACTTCCTGGTGGGCAGCATCGTGCTGGCGGTGGCCGCGATCATCCACGAGTCGATCGTCGGGCTGCCTCCCGCACTGCCGCCGGAGCCGTGGCTCTACCTCGGCGGCCTCATCGGCACGATCTTCATCGGCCTCTCCGTGGTCGTCGTGCGCGCGACCGGCGTGCTGCTGCTCGGCCTGGGCTCGGTCGCCGGCCAGCTGGTGATGTCGCTGGTGCTCGACCTCGTGCTGCCGATCCCCGGCCACGTGTTCGCGTGGACCACGCTCGCCGGCACGCTGCTCACCCTGATCGCGGTCGCGCTCGCGGCGGTGCCGTCGGCGGCACTCAGAGCACCGTCACGAACTCCTCGGGGTTGATCGACCGCTTCGCGCCGTCCTTCGCGTCGTCGGGCAGGCCGCCCACGTAGAGCCAGCCGAGCAGCTCCTCGTTGTCGGCCAGCCGGTGCAGCTCGCGCACGGGCTGGCTGCGGGTGAGGTGTCCGGTGCGCCACATGACACCCCAGCCGGCCTCGGCGAGCAGCAGTGACAGCATGTGGGCGACGCCGGCGGCCGTGGCATCCTGCTCCCACTTCTCCACCTTGAAGCTGGGCTGGTGCACCGCGACGACCGCAATCAAGAGGGATGCCCGCAGCGGCTTGGCCGCGAGCTTGGCACCGGATTCGTCGTCGAGTCCGCTGGCGACCACCATCGCCTCGCCCAGCTGCACCCGCGCGTCGTCGCGCAGCTCGATCAGCCGCCAGGGGCGGAGGGAGGCGTGGTCGGCGACGGTTGCCGCGGCGGCGACAAGGGGGAGCAGCTGCTCGTGGCTGGGGGCGGCCGCGGTCACCTTCGAGTGCGAGCGGCGGCGGCTGACGGCATCCAGAACCGACATCGGGGCGGTTACCTCTCTTCCTCGACAGACGCTTCCGTGAAGTCGAGGGAGAGCGAGGTCATGCAGTACCGGTCGCCGGTCGGGGTCTGGTCCGCGTCGTCGAACAGGTGGCCGAGGTGCGAGCCGCAGCCGGCACACCGCACCTCGGTGCGAGTCACGCCGAGGGTGCTGTCGGTGACGAGCGCGACCGCGTCGGGGTTCACCGACTCGTAGAAGCTGGGCCAGCCCGAGCCGGAGTCGAACTTGGTGCCGCTGGCGAAGAGTTCCGCGCCGCAGGCACCGCAGGTGTAGACGCCGGTGCGCTTCTCGTCGAGCAGGGCACCCGACCACGGACGCTCGGTCGCTGCCTCGCGCAGGATCGCGTAGCGGGTCGGGTCGAGCTCCTGCTTCCACTCCTCGTCGGTCTTGGCGACGGGGAAGGAATCGGTGGAGGAAGTCATGGGGGTCCTTTCGAAAACCGCGCGAACCCTCCCATTAAACTCGGCCCGTGACGAAACCTGCCGCAGAGCCCCAGAAGGGCAGAGACCTCACAGAGTGGTACACGACCTTCGGTGAGACCGAGGCGCGCGGCCAGTCGGCCGTCTACGAGCAGTGGGCTCTTGGCGTCGCGGGCGACCCGGACATCCAGGCCCTGCTGATGACGATGCCGCTGCAGAAGCGCCAGCCGAACCTCATCTTCGCCACGTCACGACTGCTCGGAGCCCCGGTCGGACCGTACGCCCCCTTCCGTGACTGGCTGGTCGACAACTTCGCCGCGGTCGCCGCCGAGGCGGAGCACCGGATGACGCAGACCAACGAAGCCCGCCGATGCGCGTCATTGCTGCCCGCGCTGGCTCTCATCGACGGACCGATCGCCCTGCTCGAGGTCGGAGCGAGTGCCGGGCTCTGCCTCTATCCCGACCGCTACGCCTATCGCTACGACGGCGGGGAGGTGCTCGGCGACAGCGCGCTGGTGCTGGAGTCGTCCACAACGGGGCCGGTGCCCGTGCCGACCGCGTTGCCCGAGATCGTCTGGCGCGCCGGCGTCGACCTGCACCCGCTCGACGTGCAGAACGCCGACGACATGCTCTGGCTCGAGACCCTGGTCTGGCCCGAGCAGCAGGAGCGCCGTGAACGCCTCGTCGCCGCCATCGGGATCGCCAAGACCGACCCGCCGCACCTGGTCGCCGGTGATGCGGTGGCCGCGGTGGCGGCGCTCGCCGCGGAGGCTCCGGATGCCGCGACTCTCGTCATCATCACGAGCGGGGTGCTCGTCTACCTGCCCGCCGCCGAACGCGCCCGCTTCGCCGAGCAGGTGCGGGCGCTCGACGCCCGCTGGATCTCGCTCGAG
>JBEVGK010000014.1:0-6016 GCA_040511795.1 Lacisediminihabitans sp.
GCTGACGTGCAGCAGACCGTCCTTGCCGGGCAGAAGCGAGATGAACGCACCGAAGGTCGCGATCTTCACGACCGTGCCCAGGAACTGCTCGCCGACCTCGGGGTTGGTGGGGTTGGCGATCGCGTTCACCTGGGCGCGCGCGGCCTCGGCCGACGGGCCATCGACGGCGCCGATGTAGACGGTGCCGTCCTCCTCGATGGAGATGTCGGCGCCCGTCTCGTCCTGGATCGCGTTGATCGTCTTGCCCTTGGGGCCGATGAGTTCGCCGATCTTGTCGACCGGGATCTGCACGCTGATCACGCGCGGAGCGGTCGGAGCCATCTCGTCCGGACCGTCGATCGCGGCGTTCAGCACGTTCAGGATCGTGATGCGGGCATCGTGGGCCTGCTGCAGCGCGGCGGTCAGCACCGACGACGGGATGCCGTCGAGCTTGGTGTCGAGCTGGATCGCCGTGACGAACTCGCTCGTGCCGGCGACCTTGAAGTCCATGTCGCCGAGGGCGTCTTCGGCGCCGAGGATGTCGGTGAGTGCCGCGTAGCGGGTCTCGCCGTCGACCTGGTCGGAGACGAGGCCCATGGCGATGCCGGCGACCGGGGCGCGCAGCGGCACACCGGCGTTGAGCAGCGACAGGGTCGAGGCGCAGACGGAACCCATCGACGTCGAACCGTTGGAGCCGAGAGCCTCGGACACCTGGCGGATCGCGTAGGGGAACTCCTCGCGGGGCGGCAGCACCGGCACGAGCGCGCGCTCGGCGAGGAAGCCGTGCCCGATCTCGCGACGCTTCGGGCTACCGACGCGACCGGTCTCACCGGTCGAGTAGGGCGGGAAGTTGTAGTGGTGCATGTAGCGCTTCCTGGTGACCGGCGCCAGGCTGTCGATCTGCTGCTCCATCTTGAGCATGTTCAGCGTGGTGACACCCAGGATCTGGGTCTCGCCGCGCTGGAAGATCGCGGAACCGTGAACACGCGGGATGACCTGCACCTCGGCGTCGAGCGGACGGATGTCCGACAGGCCACGACCATCGATGCGCACACCCTCGGTGAGGATCCGGCCGCGCACGATCTTCTTGGTGACCGACTTGTAGGCGGCGCTGACCTGGCCATTGGCGGAGGAGTCGAGCTCACCCGAGTCGACCTTCGCAGCGACCTGGGCCTTGACGCGGTCCTTCAGCGCGTCGTCGGCGTTCTGACGCTCGGTCTTGTCGGCGATCTGGTAGATCCCCTTCAGCTCGTCGTAAGCGATGCCGGCGACCACGTCGTAGGTCTCGCCGTCGTAGGGCAGGAACACCGGGTAGTCGGCGATCGGCTTGGCCGACTTCGACGCCATCTCGGCCTGCGCCTTGATGAGCTGCATGAGGAACGGCTTGGACGCCTCGAGACCCTGCGCGACGATTGCCTCGTCGGGCTTGGTGGCGCCGCCCTGGATGAGACCCCAGGCGTGCTCGGTGGCCTCGGCCTCGACCATCATGATCGCGACGTCTTCGGAGCCGTCGGCGTTCGTGATGAGGCGACCGGCGACCGTGAGGTCGAAGACCGCGCGCTCGAGCTGCTCGTACTTGGGGAACGCGACCCACTGGTCGTCGATCAGGGCGAGACGGATGCCGCCGATCGGACCGCTGAACGGCAGACCGGAGATCTGGGTGGAGGCGGATGCCGCGTTGATCGCCAGGGCGTCGTAGAACTCACCCGGTGCGATGGACAGCACGGTGATGACGATCTGGACCTCGTTGCGCAGACCCTCGACGAAGGAGGGGCGCAGCGGCCGGTCGATCAGGCGGCAGACCAGGATCGCCTCGGTCGACGGGCGACCCTCGCGACGGAAGAAGGAGCCGGGGATCTTGCCGGCGGCGTACGAACGCTCCTCGACATCGACCGTCAGCGGGAAGAAGTCGAAGTTGTCCTTGGGGTGCTTGCTGGCGCTGGTCGCGCTGAGCAGCATGGTGTCTTCATCGAGGTAGGCAGCGACTGCTCCCTGGGCCTGCTGTGCGAGGCGTCCGGTCTCGAAACGGACCGTGCGCGTGCCGAACTTGCCGTTATCGAGAACGGCTTCGGCGAATTTGATTTCTGGACCCTCCATGTGGGGGTTCTCTCCTTTGTTTTACGTCGTCCTCCCGTATGGAGGGCGACTGCATCAAGGAGCAGGAGTAGGCAGAAAGGGGCGTCATCATGTCTGTGCTTCGACGAACACGCGACGCTTTGGCATCGCACCCGTAGTGTCGGGTGCCGCTCTGGTCAACAGTAGAAAGGCGCCGAGCCGGACCGCGAAGCTGCTCGCGCCGGTTCGGAACATCACCACTACTGACCAGCTTCGTGCCTGGCCTGCTCCGTGGCCAGCCGGGCGAGAAGCCCGACAAACCTCCACCAGACTACCAGTCCGGCGTGTCGCACGCCCAGCAAGCACACATCCGGCGCGGCGCGGCGGCTCTGCAAAATGGCTCTGTCCGTCAGTGACACGTCCATGCCACGCTGAGGGGATGAGCGAGATCACCGACGGCATCAGCATCACCCGCATCTTCGACGCACCCCCGGAGGAGGTGTTCGCTGCGTGGGTAGAGCCGGCGAAGTTCGGTCGCTGGTTCGGCGGCGCGCAATCCGACGTCCCGGTCGAGACGATCTCGATGGATGCCCGTCCCGGGGGCCTGTGGAGTGCGCTGATGTTCGCCGGACCCGAGCGCATCGAGATCCCGTGGAATGGAGAGTTCGTCGTCGTCGATCCTCCGTCGCGTCTCGTGCTCACATTGAGCGACACCGATCCCTCGAGCGAGTCGCTGACCGTGACCTTCGCACCGCTCGGCGAGAACGTCACGGACGAGGGCAACGCCCGCACCGAGATGGCCTTCCGCCAGGCGGGAGGCCATCTCGAGCCGGAGCAGTACGAGCAGGCCCGCGTCGGGTGGATGGGGTTCTTCGACGAGCTGGACGCGCTGCTCGCCGAGTAGCCGCGACCGTCGCTCAGGCCCTGCGCTTCGCCATCGCGAGGCTCGAGCCGACCGCCAGCACGATCACGACCACCGAGAAGCCGACCAGCACTGCGGCGCTCGGCAGCACGGCGAGTGCCAATCCGACGAGCAGCACCGGCACGGTGAGGCCGAGGTAGGCCACCAGGAACAGGGCCGCCAGCACCTCGCCGCGCCGCGGCGGCAGGGCGAGGGATGCGGCGACCGCCACCGAGGAGCGGAACTGCACGCCCACCCCGGCTCCCGCGACGATCCCCGCCGCGATGAACAGCGGGAGGTTCGCCAGCAACGCGCCGACGGACAGCGCGGCGAGGCCGACGGCCATCATGGTTGCGGCGAGACGCACCTGGGCGACCAGCGGCATCCGTGTGGTGAGCAGCTGGGCTACCGCCGCGGCGCCGAAGACCGAGAAGGTCACCAGGCCCGCGACGACGTGCGAGGTCTCGTGCAGCGTTCCGGCGAGGAAGCTCGGGGCGAGCGAGGTGAACAGTCCGAAGATGGCGAACGCGGACAGGGCTGCGATGGCTGCGGACCAGAAGGCACCGCGGGATTCGCTCGGCAGCGACATTCGCTGCGGGCGGTAGGCGCGGCGCTCACCGTGTCCGTCGACAGGCATGGGCTTCTCGACGGTCTCCGGCACGAAGGCGACGGCGATGGCGGCGACGGCCAGCAGCACGATGAACAGCACATACGGCACCTGCAGCGGGCCGGCGATCCACTGGGCGATGAACCCGGCGATCAGCGGGCCGAGAGCGAGGCCGCCGTTGTTCACGAAGGTGGAGACGGTGCTGGAGAACCGACCACCCTCGTCGGGTCGGGCGACTGCGCGCAGCTCGCTGAGGTGGGCGGTGGCGGTCGCGGTGAGCGCGCCGACGCCGACGCCCGAGATGAAACGGGCGACCAGCAGGCCGGGCACCGACGGCCAGACCAGGAAGATCACGGCGGCGAGCAGTTCGATCAGCACCGCGACCAGGATGATGCGACGCCTCCCCAGCCAGTCGCTGATGTGTCCGGCAAGGTACAGGCTGGCGATCACCCCGACCGCATAGACCGCGAAGATCACGGTGAGCAGGAAGGTCGCGAAGCCGTCGCGGGCCTGGTAGAGCGAGTAGAGCGGAGTCGGGATCGTCGAGAACGCCATCACGAGGAGGAAGGCGGCGGCGATCACCCAGAAGCCCGCGCCGTGGGCGCCGCGACTGCGGGGGCGACGTGCCCTCTCTGTCGTGGCGAAGGGGGAGGTCAGTGTTGTCATGCCTTCACTATGCGCCGCGCCAGTCATCGAGTCCAACGACTGTCATTGATATCTCTGATCGGTTTGGCCGATAATCAGGGATGGACACCCGCCAGCTCGAGTACTTTGTCGCCGTCGCCGAGGAACTGAACTTCACCCGCGCTGCCGCCCGTCTGTTCGCGGTGCAGTCGACGGTGTCGGCCGGCATCCGTTCGCTGGAGACCGAACTCGGCGCCGCACTGTTCGAGCGGTCGACCAAGCGCGTGTCCCTCACCGCAGCGGGTGCCAGGGTGTTGCCGGAGGCGCGCGCCGCGATCGAGGCCGTGGACCGGGTGCGCAGCGCCGCGGCGGAGAACAGCCATGACATCCGGGGGCGGCTGCGGGTCGGCATCTTCACCAACCTCGACTACCTCGACCTGCCGGGACTGTTCGGCGAATTCCACGAGCGCTATCCGCTGGTGGATCTGCAGCTCACCGCCTCGGCCTCCGGCTCGACCGGATTCGCCGAGGATGTGCGCCGCGGCCGGGTCGATCTCGCCTTCATGGGCCTGGCGGCGCAGGACCTGGCCGGCTTCCAGGTGGTGGAGCTGACCCGCACCGAATTCGTGGCGGTGGTGCCGTCGGCGCATCCGCTCGCCGCTCGCTCCCACGTCGACCTCGCCGACCTGACCTCGGGGCCATGGGTGGACACCCCGGCCGGATTCGGCAACCGGGTCATCCTCGATCGTGCCCTTGCCGAACGGGGGCTGAGCCGCACGGTCGGGGTGCAGGTCTCCGAACTGGGCGCCGTCGCCGACTTCGTCGCGGCGGGTCTCGGGATCGCGGTGATCCCCGTCGTGGCCTACTCGCCCGCGCCCGGAACCGCTACCGTGCCGCTCGAGCCCTCCGTCAGCTGGAGCCTCAGCGCAATCACCCGACCGGGGCCCAGTCCGGCGATCGCCGCGCTGCTCGACCTGATGGCCGAACGTTTCACGGCCGCTCGCCGGGCCTGAGCCCCGGGTGCGTGCTGGTGCGCGCTACTCGACGTGGCCGGCGAAGCGGTAGCGGAATCCGGTTCCCGTGTTCGCGGTGATGACGACGTCGTAGTAGCCGTCGACCAGCTCCCAGTCGACCTGCCTCGTTGCATGGCCCGAGACCCAGACGTCCTTGTGGACCGTGCTGAAGTCGTTCGCCACGAGGGTGAAGCGGATGTCGGCGGCGCCGTCGTTGTGGAGCGCGAGACGCACGGTGCGCTGTCGACCACTCACGATCTCCGCGGTGACCGACGGCAGCCCGACATCCTGGTGCCGCCCCTGCACGACCGTGCCCGCGAAGCGACGCAGGAAGCGGTTCGGGCCGTAGACACTGAAATCGTATTGGCCGTCGGTCTGGCTCGCATCCCAGAGGTAGCTCTTCGGCGCCGCCGCCGACACGGTGAACGGGGTCGCCTGGAAGGGCAGACGGATGTTCGGGTATACCGACATCGACACCGCAGCCGCGCCCGTGTTGACCATCGCGAGCGAGATGCGGCCGGTGGTCCGGTCGACCGCGACGTTCGCGTTCTGCTGGTACGGGATCGGGCGGTGCCTGCGCGCGGCCTTCTCCTGCTGCATCATGACCTGCGCCCCGATGGCCGGGGCCTGCACCGGCGGCTTGAGGCTGTCGGCATCCGCCGCAAGAAGAAGCGGCGCGGTGTCGGGAATGCGCGGAATGCTGAAGTCGGGGTGCGCGAAGTCGAAGCACGACGTGAGGTCGCCGCTGATCTGGCGGCGCCACGCGGAGATGTTGTGGTCCTGTACGCCCGTCCACGCCTCGAGGAAGCGGATGACCGAGGTGTGATCGAAGACCTG
>JBEVGK010000015.1:0-3658 GCA_040511795.1 Lacisediminihabitans sp.
GACGATCCGAATCGCGACACCTCCTGGGGCTACGGCGAGCGCGTCCGCGATCTCGACGAGTGGTACGCACGCTACGAGGGGCTGACCCGGGTGCTGCTCGAGGATCCGCTCATGTTCGGCTACTGCTACACGCAGCTGACCGACACCTTCCAGGAGGAGAACGGCATCTACGACTTCGACCGCAGACCGAAGTTCGACATCGAGCGTGTGGCTGCCGTGCAGCGACGCATCGCGGCCTACGAGGCCGATGCTCTGGCGCAGACCTCGGCGCCCGCATCGACGGGCAACTCGCACCTCCAGGGGTAGCCCAAGAAGGGTCATTAGTCAGACCACCGAGCGGCCGATCGCTCCCCGAATCAGCGGGGGTCGGTCGGCTATTCCGTGCGCCGCCAGGGGGTGACGGATGCCGCCGGATCGCCGTGTTCACGGGGAATTTCGCCGCGTCTCGGCCGCGCTCGCGCCCGTGTCACCGCACCCGAATCGGTCGCCTCGATCAGTGAATCCGCCTCACTCCCGCACCGGTGGTCGGAGGATTCCTCCGGCCGCCGACGAGGCATCGAACCCATAATGGGAATCAGGATCTTCGATGTCGCGAACCGGACGAAATACCGGTCGCGGCTGCGGATCCCCGCCCCATGCGGGTGGACCGTGAGACACCGCGCAGACCGGAGTGCAGGATGAAGCTGATCGGACGCGACGACAGCATCGCCGCCCTGGCCGCTGTCATCTCGGGCTCGATGCCGGAGCGCGCGCTGCTGGTGCGCGGCGAGCCCGGAGTCGGAAAGACGGCCCTGCTGGATGCCGCGGCGGATTCCGCCGGTTGCGACGGTGCCGCGGTGTTCCGGTGCGTGGGAGTGGAGACCGAGGCTGGCATCGAACTCTCGGGGCTGCATCAGTTGCTCCGACCGCTCATCGAGTCAACCGACGCGCTTCCGGAACGCTCGCGCAGTGCTCTGGAAGAAGCGTTCGGCGGCGATGCGGTCGGATCGGGAGGGCGCTTCGCGCTCGCCAACGCGGTGCTCGACCTGCTCGGCGTCGCCAGCGTCAATCGCTCGCTCGTGCTGCTCGTCGACGACGTGCAATGGCTCGACGAGTCCAGCGCGCAGACCCTCGCCTTCGTCGCCCGCCGTATCGTCACCCCGAGGGTGAGCCTGATCGGGGGAGTGCGCACCGACGACCGCCAGCAGCGCGAGGCGATCTGGGACCGCGCCGGCATCCCCGTGCTCGACCTCGCTCCGCTCGGGGCCGCCCATTCCGAAGAGCTGCTGGCCGAACGCGCACCGGGCCTGACGGATGTCGTGCGCCGCCGCATCCTGCGGGAGGCGGTCGGAAATCCGCTGGCCCTCACCGAGCTGCCGGAGACCTTCGCCTCGGACGGCGGGGACGACGACCGGCTGGAGAACGGGCTGCTGCCGCTCACCCGCAGGCTCGAGATCGTCTTCGCCGGGCGGGTGAAAGCGCTCAGCCCGGGTGCGCGCGCGGTCGCGCTGCTCTGCGCCCTCGACCAGACGACGTCTCTCGACACGGTGCAGCGGGCATCGGGCGAGGACTGGTGGTTTCCCGACCTGGTCGAGGCGGGAGAGGCGGGCATCCTGCGCATCAAGGGTGGGCACATCTCGTTCCGCCACCCCCTCATCCGTTCCGGCATTGTCCAGACCGCCTCGGAGGAGCAGCTGCGGGCCGCGCACGGGCGTCTGGCCGACGCCCTGCGGGACAACTTCGAGCTGTGGGCCCGGCACAGTGCGGCATCGTCGGTCGGGGTGAATCCGGCCATCGCCGACGCGCTCGATCTGCTCAGCCGCCAGTACGCGCGTCGGGGCGGCACTCGCACCAGCCTGCGCACGATGCTCCGCTCGATCGAGTTGACCGCCGACCAGTCGGCGCGGGAACGGCGGCTCGCGTACGCGGCCCAGCTCGCCGCAGACTCCGACCGCGTCGATCTCACCCGCTCATTGCTGTCGTTGCTCGAGGAGACCGTCGCCGTCGACGGCGTCGACGGCGAGCTGAGCGACACCATCGCCAGCGCGGTCGCCGCCCGGGCGGGAATCCTGCTGCGGGTCGACGGCGACCTGCAGGGCGCGTTCGACCTGTTGATGCGGGCGGCCCGGCGTCATTCCGGCGAGGTCACCGCCGAGGTCGACGCACTGCTGCACCTGCTGATGATCGTCTGCCTTCGCAGTGAGCGCGAGGACATGTGGGATGGCGTCGACGCACTGCTGGCCGACCTCGGTGAGCGGGCTCCCGTAGACGTGCTCAACACCCGCGACGGCATCGGTGACCCCGCGCGGCGCGCGCACGGTCTTGCCGACCGGCTCGCCGCATCCCTTCCCCGCCCCGGCAGCGTCGAGCCGTGGCGCCTGGTCTGGGTGTACCGCGCGGCGATCTTCATCGATGATCTCGGCGTGCGCCGCCCGGCTCTGCGGTCGATCATCGAGGCGGAAGAGCTCAGCGGTTCGTACGACAGCTATCTGCGTGCCCTCGGCTTGGTTGTGGTCGACTGCATCGGTTCGGGCGAGTGGGCCTATGCGCGGTCGATGGCCGAGCGGGGGCTGCAGACGGCGCTGCGGCTCGACTTCGCCGAGATCGTCTCCGAGTTCCGCGTGTATCTCGCCCTGCTCGACGCGGTGGAGGGCGACCTCGACGGATCCCGTCGGCACATCGCCGCCGTGCGCGCATGGGCCGGACCCCGGCGGATGACGCACATCGAGTCCTGGTCTCTCTGGGCGGAGGCACTCGGCCACCTCGGCGAGCACGACTACGACGCCGCCTACATGGCGACCACGCGCATCAACCCGATCGGGGAGCTGCGCCGCTACCAGCCGCTTGCGCTCTCCACCTTCTTCGACACCGCACTCGCCGCGCTGCATTCCGGCCGCGAGGATGCGGCGCGCCAGCACCTGGCCGCGGCGGAGGCGGCCCGGGCAGGCGAGATCTCGGCACGGCTCGCATTTCAGGTGGCGGTCATCCGTGCCATGCTGGCGCCGAGCCAGGATGCCGCGCCGCTGTTCGACGCCGCCCTGGCCGACCGGGCGGCGGAACGGTGGCCGCTCGACTACGCCCGAGCGCAGCTCGAGTACGGCGAATGGCTGCGTCGCGGCAAGCAGCGCACCCCGGCGCGATCGCACCTGCGCATGGCGGCGGATGTCTTCGAGCGGCTCGGAGCCCGCACCTGGCTGTCAGACGCGCGCAACTCCCTCCGGCTGGTCGGTGTGCAGAACGTCAAGCAGAGCTCCCCGAGCCTGGTGATGCTCACGGCGCAGGAGCGTCAGATCGCCACGCTTGCCGCGCAGGGACGCAGCAATAAGGACATTGCCGCGCTGCTCTCCCTGTCGCCGCGCACGGTGTCGTCGCACCTCTACAAGATATTTCCGAAGCTGGGCATCTCGTCTCGGGCGGCGCTGCATTCGGCGCTCAGCGAGATGGCCATGCAGGACTAGTCGTACGCCCGGCGACCTTCGCTCCTCCTGGGCGGAACTCCCCACCGCGCGACGCGCGGAACCGATCACATCAGCCGAGAAACGACGAACAGCAGTGCCACCATCCCGGCGAACACGGTGATGGCGGCAACGGTCGCGATCAGTGCGCCGTCATGGGGTAGCGACACACGGCTGACCCGAGTCAGGTGCCGGTGTGCCGCGCCGTAGCGACGCTCGACGAT
>JBEVGK010000016.1:0-8353 GCA_040511795.1 Lacisediminihabitans sp.
GTTCCCGTTTGGCTCGATTGTTCCTGCTCGCTGCGGAACAATCGCACCGAACGGGAACAATCGCACGCAACAGGAACGCAATCGCACCGAACGGGAACAATCGCACCGAACGGGAACAATCGCACGCAACAGGAACAATCGGCACTCGCTCGGCAGGCCTGTGTACCCTGCACCCCATGACGATCACCGCCACCGACGGCTCCGTCGAGAATCTCTCGGGCCTGGTGGGCGTCGCTGCTCGCCTGATCGCCGCGATCGGCGAGTGGGGAGTGGGGCTGTTCACGCTGCTGGAGACCGTGTTCCCGCCGATCCCGAGCGAGGTCATCCTGCCGCTCGCCGGCTTCATCGCAGAGCGCGGAGACATGAACATCGTGCTCGTGATCGTGCTGAGCACCGCGGGGGCATGGGTCGGCGCGCTCATCCTGTACTTCCTCGGCGCCCGGTTGGGCGAAGAGCGGGCCATCCGCCTGCTCTCCAAGCTGCCCTTGGTCGATCGGGAGGACTTCGAGAAGGCCTCGCGCTGGTTCTCGCGGCACGGCCGCCCGGCGGTGTTCTTCGGGCGCCTGATCCCCGGAGTGCGCAGCGTCATTTCGTTACCGGCCGGGGCGCAGCGGATGCCGCTGCTCACCTTCAGCGCCTTCACCATCGCCGGCAGTGCCGTCTGGAACTCGCTGCTCGTGCTGCTCGGGGCGGCCCTCGGCACCCAGTACGAGTTGCTCGATCGCTACGCGAACTACCTGGACTACGCCGTCTACGCGGCGATCGCGGTGCTCATCGGCTGGCTGGTGATCCGGCGTATCCGTCGTCGCGCGGCGGCGCGAACCGAGTAGCCCTGTCCATTCAAAAATGTCGGCGGCCGGCGTTATCGTCGCGCATGGAGAAATTACATTTCCACGTGAGCATCGACGCTCCCGTGGACACCGTATGGCGCACCATGCTCGAGCCCGACAGCTATCGGCAGTGGACGAGCGCATTCCACGAGGGTTCGTACTATGTGGGCGACTGGGACGTCGGCAGCGAGATCCGTTTTCTCGGCCCTGCGGATGCCGCGGGCTTGAGTGTCGGCGGAATGCTCGGGCACATCGTCGCGAACCGACCGCTCGAGTATGTGTCGATCGAGTATGACGGGCAGGTGCTCGACGGCGTCGACGACACCACGAGCCCGATCGCCCGGGCGATCGCCGGCACCCACGAGAGCTACACCTTCCGCGAGGAGGACGGCGTCACCACCGTCACCGTCGAGATGGAGACCGACCCCGAGATGGCGGAGATGTTGACGGCCGCGTGGCCGATCGCCCTCGACCAACTCACGACGATCGCGGAGAGCGCGGAGCCCGGGCCCGGCTGAGTGCGAAGAGCGCGCCGAACGCCGCACCGAGCAGGATGGCGACACCGTGGGCGTCGTTCGTCGCGACCAGCACGACGCCGATCACGACGACGAGGGCGGCGCAGAGCCGCCCGACCGTGTCCCGCAGGGTGACCAGGGCCAGACCACACAGGCTGGCCAGCAGCCCATCCGTGGCGAAGGAGCTGCCGCCTCCTGGGGTGTTCCACGCGAATACCGCGAGGAGATTGAGCACGATCGAGGGAACGAGGAACAGGAGCAGCGCCATCCGCCACCCCCAGATCCACTGGGCCACGGCCACCACCGCAACGAGCACGACGAGGGTGAATATCGCTCCGATCAGCCCGCCGTCCTGCGCCGCGACGGCGGTGAGAATGCGCCACCACTGGCCGTCCTGCACGGTAAGGCGCGGGTCACGTCGCAGGGCGTCACCGACCGCGGGCACGGCGAACTGCAGCAGCGACGGGATGCCGACGGCGAGCCCCAGCGCGACCGCCAGCCCCGGGAACCGGCGCGGGGCATCCGTCGCGCGAAGCAGCCGAACCGCGACCTGCGCGAACAGGGCCAGCAGCACGAAGAACAGCACGATGCTGAGGGTGCTGTCGCCGGAGGTGTCCACGGGGCAATTCTGCCGGTCGCGCGCTGTGCCGTCGCGTCGCCCACTCCGCCAATTCAGGTTGGGCCGGGGGTCTGGCCGAATGTTGCGGTGGCACCGCGGTCCTGCCTGAGTTGGACGAGGGCTGCTATTCGACGGGAGGCTGGCGGATGGCCGCAAAGCGCTCGTCCCAGACCGGGCGCAGCGCGGAATAACGCTCGTCCCAGGGGACGCCCGCGACGCGGTCGGGGTCGATGACGGATGTCGACGCCGCTCCGAGGTGATCGTCGAGCTGTTCCAGATAGGTCTGCCACCCCGGTCCGTAGTAGATCGACTGCACACCCTCGTGCACGAGCGTGAGCCGCGCGCCCTCCGGCACCGCCTCGACGGTGACCGTGAGCACGGTGGGCTGCTCCTCGATCGCATGCCAGCTGGTGGTGAACGTCCGCGGGGGATCGCACGCCGTGACGGTGCCGACCGCGTAATCGGACCCGTCGTCGAGCAGCGCGTGCCAGGTGCCGCCGAGCGCCAGGTCGCCGGTGTAGACGTTCATCCAGCGCGCGAGCCGTTCGGGGTCGGTCAGAGCGGACCAGAGGTCGTCGACATCCGTCGCCAGCGTGCGCTCGAAGCGCAGGTCGTAGCCGGCGCCGACCCGCGCGATCTCGCCGAAGAGTGTGGTCATGTGCTCGTTCCTTTCGTTGCCGCCCGGCTCGTGCCGCGGGCGATCTCGGTCTCGAGGGCGTCGAGTCGCTGATTCCACAGCGCCCGGTACCGATCGACCTGCTGCTGCAACTGGTCGATCACCAGGGGCTGAAGGGCGTAGATGCGCCGAGCGCCTCGAGGGGTGCTCGTCACGAAGCCGGCCTCCCGCAACACGCGCAGGTGCCGCGCGACCGCGGGCTGGCTGATGCCGAACTCTGCTTCGACGACATCGGAGACCTCGCCCGCGGCGCGGTCTCCGGCGGCCAGCAACTCGACCAATCGCCGGCGCACCGGGTCGCCGAGGATATCCAGCGCGTTCATGACCCCGAGCGTATAACCACGACGTTATACGTGTCCAGTGTCGGTCGTCCTCGTTATGGTGGCGGCGTGACCGAGAGTGTTGATGCCTGGTGGGCGCGCCGTCAGCGCTCCAAGGGCGTCGAGGTGCCCTATCCGGTCGGCACCTACCGGGAGGCCTGGCAGGCATATCCGACGCTGATCAGGCAGTATCACCCCGAGTTCAACTTCGGCATCACGCTGACGCAGATTCCGCCCGCCGCCGAGGTGTTGCTGCTGTGGGAGTGCGAGGTGGGCCATCGCTTCGCCGCCACCCCCGAAGAGCAGCGAAGCAAGCCCGGTACCAGCCGGCGTCGCTCGACCTGGTGCCCGGACTGCGCATCACTCGCCGTACACCGCGCCACCAGGGCCAGACGGATGCCGGTGCCCGACGCTCCGCAGGTCGGCACGCCGTTCTCCTGCGGTCACCCCGGCATCGCACCCTGGACCGAGCCGGATGCCGACCTGCGCTGTCTGCTCTGCCAGCGCCTCGAAGAGAGTGCAGTGAATCGCAGCGAGCTGCTGGCGCGGGTGAATCCGGCCCGGCGCGATGCGCTCGCCGACGAGACCTCACCGAAGGCGCGGTACTCCTGGGTCTGCGCCGCCGGCCACGGCACCTATTCGGCGAAGGTCGAGTCGGTGCTCTTCGGTCCGCGCTGTCCTGTCTGCAAGAACGCTCGAGCCGGAGCGGCGGCGGTGCCCGTGGGGGAGGCCTTCGTCAGTTCACTCGCACCGAAACCGGCGTCACGCGCGGAGTCGGAGTTACGGCACGGAATCCGCGAGCGGCTCGACGTGGACCTCAGCCCGAACGCCGTGCGCGTCGCCCGTCCGTTCTTCGCGCACGTCGAGGTCTGGCCCGACATCCCGATCGCCGAACTCAAGGTGGCGATCGAGTACGACACGATCGGCCGGGACGGTCTCGAACACCTCGGCACGCGTGAGGAGGTCGACCGGCGCAAGGACCGGTTGCTGCGCGCGGTGGGCTGGGAGGTCATCCGTATCCGGGTGGGCAAGCTGTTGCCCATCGGCGAGTACGACCTCGTTGCGGCGGGTGTCAGTGGGGTGCTTCTCGATCGGGTGATCGATCGGCTGGGGGAGATCCGCGGAGAGCTGTTCGTCAGCGCCTATCGACGGTGAGGCGCCGATCGCAGGGATGCCTCTAGGAGGCGGCGCCCGCGGTGATTGCCGGGTCGTCGGTGGCGGACGCATCGGCGATGATCTCGATCGAGGTCAGGTCGATCGGCACCGCCACCCGCAGGGAGTTCTGGATCTCCGCGACCGAGTCGGTGTACCGGAGCAGCTCGCGTACCGTCGCTTCGTCGGCCGAGGTCACCACCGAGACGCCGTACCGCACCGCGCGTACGGGGTCGCCCGGTCCGTCGAAGTCACCATCGACCGTGACATCCACACTCTCGATCGGAACCCCGCGGGCCTCGGCCTCGCGGTAGACGTCGTTGCCGTAGCAGGTCGCCAGTGCCAGCAGCAGCAGTTCGCCGCCGTTGACGCTCGATCCCCGGCCCTGTTCACGCGGTGGAATGGTCAACGAATGGGTGCGCTCATCGCTGGCGAATGACACCGAATGCGAGTCGAGTGAGTTCTGGATGCGGGCGGTCACATGCATGACGTCTCCGTTCGATCGGGCGAGATCTTCGAGTTCTCCCAGTCTGCTCCGCCGATCGACGCAGAAGCCAGACCTACTTCTGCTTACGTTCGGCGCCCATCATCGAGAAGATGAACAGCATCACCAGCAGGGCGAAGATCAACACCGCGGCGATGAAGTCGCTCCACATCAGCGGGAACAGTCGGCCGTCGATCGAGAGCACGAGAACAGTCTCGACGACGGCGAACAGTCCGAAGAACACTCCGAGGAGCATGCGGGTGGTGAGGATGTTCTTGCCGCGTCGGTGCAGTTCGAGGCGTCGGATCTCCACCATGAGGCTGAGCAGCAGCACGGGAAGAATCTGCGCAAGGGTGGTCGCCGTCGGTGTGTCGAAAAGCCGGATCATATTCCCCCTCGATGGCCTACGGACTGATCGCCAGGAAGACGAACGCCGCCAGGATGATGATGTGCACGAATCCGGTGAGACGCGTTGCGCGACCCGGGATCACGGTGAGAGTGCCCACCAGCATGGTCAGCACCAGCAGCACGATCTGTACCGGCCCGAGTCCGAGCACGAGCTCACCCTCGAGCCAGATGCTGGCCACGGCGATCGCCGGGATGGTGAGACCGATGCTCGCGATGGCAGAACCATAGGCGAGATTGAGGCTGGTCTGCATGCGATCGCGCAGCGCGGCCCGGGAGGCGGAGATGCCCTCCGGCAGCAGCACGATGAACGCGATCACCACACCGACGAAGGAGTTCGGGATGCCCACGGCAGCGACGCCTGCCTCGATCGACGGGGAGATGGCGTGCCCGAGCCCGACCACCGACACCAGGGAGACGGCGAGCAGGATGCCGCTGATCACCGTGGTGCGCAGCGACGGCGGAGTCGCGTGCTCCTCCTCGGAGATCGGCTTGCCCGTGGAGTTCACCGGGAGGAAGAAGTCGCGGTGCCGCCGGGTCTGGGTGGAGATGAAGACCGCGTAGATCGCCACCGCAGCGATCGCGACGAAAGCGAGCTGAGATCCGGTGAATCGACCGCCGGATGCCCCGGTCGTGAATCGCGGGAGCACCAGGGTGATCGTCACCAGGGTCGCCACCACGGCCACCGCGGCGCCGGTGCCCTCCGGGTTGAAGCGGGGGAGGCCGTGACGCACCGAGCCCAGCAGGAGCGACAGCCCGACGATGCCGTTGCAGGTGATCATCACCGCGGCGAAGGCGGTGTCTCGGGCGAGTGTCTCGGTGCCATGGCCGCCGGAGATCATCAGGGTGATGATCAGTCCGACCTCGATCACCGTGACCGCGACGGCGAGCACGATCGAGCCGAATGGCTCGCCCACCCGGTGGGCGACGACCTCGGCGTGGTGCACCGCCGCGAGCACCGCGCCGATCAGCACGACGGCGACGATGATGACCATGACGAGCGGGAGGGTGCGGTGCCAGGTGGCGATGAGCAACACGAGGGCGACGAGCGGCACGACGATCGGGGCGACTCGCTGCAGCGTCTTGATCACCCGTCAACCCTAGCCGTGGCCACCGGACCGGCCATGGGTTCGCGCCGGACCTTATGTCGCATTCAGGAGGAACTGCACGGCCCGGTCGCGGAACGGTCGGGATGTCGGCGCGGTGAAATGATTGCGCCCCGGGATCTCGAAGAACTCGCCGTGGGGTACCGCGGCTGCCAGTGCACGGGACGCCTCGAGGATCGGATCGTCGCTGCCGGTCGCGAACAGCACCGGCTGTCGCGGGGGATCGTCCGGATCGGGCTGCAGCCCGCCCCGCATCCCCTCGACCAGGGCGACCAGTGCCGTGAGGTCGTTGCCGGGGAGGCCAGCCGCCATGGAGAGATACGTGTGGGTGAGTCGATCGTCGATCGGGGTGCCGTCGGCGATGAAACGCCGCGCCTCATCGAGCCTGAAGAGGGTCAGCGGGTCGCCGCCGGGGATGCCGCCGAGCACCGCGCTGCCGAGGCGGGTGGGCAGGTCGACCGAGGCGTGCCAGCCCACCCGCGCACCGAGGGAATAGCCGACCAGCGCGACCTCGTCGAGCAGATAGCCGTCGAGCACGGCGAGGAGGTCGGCGACGAGTTGCCCCATCGAGTAGCGGGATGGGTCTTCGGGCTTGTCGCTCGCGCCGTGGCCGCGCTGATCGTAGGCGATGACGCGGAAACCGGCCCGGGTCAGGTCGCGCGTCCACCCGGTCTGCTGCCAGTTGAGCAGTGCGCTGGAGGCGAAGCCGTGCAGCGCGACGACCACCGGGGCATCCGGGTTCCCGAAATCGTATGTGGCGAGTCGCAGGCCGTCGGTGGTCATGACGCCGCGGGCGGGCGGGGCAGCGGAAAGGAGACTCACCCTGTCGATTATCGCGCGGCATGAGGACGGCGCCGATTCGTGTGAGGAAGGCGTGAGGATCGTCCCGGGCAGGCTCGGGCCGGCGTAGACCGGTTCGGTGAACCTGAAATCCGCCCTCGCCATCGCGCTGGAGGGCCACCATCCCTGGGGAACGCTCGACGTTCCCAACCCCGTCGATCTCGGCCGTCGTGGCTGGGGGCGCTACCGGCTCCGGGTCTACCCGCCCGGCACCAATGCGACCGAGCGTCGCGCCCTGACCTTCCATCGGCGCTGGCCGGTGGGCGGCGGCATCGCCGCGCTGTTCGCCGAACTGATCGTCGGAACCCTGTGGGCACCGACCGCCGCCACCGTCGCCATCCTCTCCGTCTATCTCGGCGGCATCGCTCTGGGGCTGCTGAACACCCGTGGCCTGCGGTCGCGCGTCCGGTCGATCACCGTCGTCGTCACCGAGCTGTCGGGGGAGCGGCACCGCTTCGGCGACATCGCCCTGTACGAGGCGAGCGTGCGACACCTGCTCGAACTGGATCGACGGATGTCCGCGGGCGAGATCGTGCACGTTCAGCATGAGGCGGGCTGGGCCGTGGTCTACAACTCCCTGGAGGATTCGCCGATTCGCTCGCATCGCTTGCGCTTATCGCGTTAACGATATATCGTTGACGCATCGCAGAAGTTCTGCGATGGCTCGAGTTCCAGAGGAACGATCCCCGACATGTCCGGGTGACTGCGAGCAGAATGCGAGAAGAGACTTCCATGAGAAACGCACATAACAACAACAACAAGTACGAGAACATCCGCGCCCTGCGTGCCGAGTCGGCGCGCTTCCATCACGGCGGCCGCGTCCACGATCACCTTCACGACGGTCCCGGTGGCTTCGGTGCCGGCTTCCCCGGCTTTGGTGCGGGCTTCGGGCCCGGCGGTTTCGGACCGCGCGGGTCGCGTCGGGCGGGCAAGGGCGACATCCGCTCGGTCATCCTGTCGCTGCTCGCCGAGGGTCCGTCGAACGGCTACGGCCTGATCAAGGCCATCGCCGAGCGCACGGGCGGCGTCTGGCGTCCGAGCCCCGGCTCGGTCTACCCGACACTGCAGCAGCTGGTCGACGAGGAGCTCATCGTGAGCCGCGGCGACGGGCGCAAGACCGAGTTCGAGCTCAGCGAGACGGGCACCGCGTACGTCGCCGAGCATGAGGACGACTTCGCCAAGGCCTGGGAGGCGACCCCCGGTCGCTCCGAGGCGGCGGGCGAGCTGTTCGAAAGCGTCGGCAAGCTGATGGGCGTGCTCGGTCAGTTCCGCCACGGTGCGACCGAGGCCCAGCGCAAGGCCGCCGTCGAGAAGATCGACGAGGCGCGGCGTGCGCTGTACCTGATCCTCGCGGACTGACCACAGCGCAGGAGAACGACGGATGGCCGTCCCGGGAACCCGGGGCG
>JBEVGK010000017.1:0-4216 GCA_040511795.1 Lacisediminihabitans sp.
ATCGACTGCTCCCAGCTTGCAACGAGCGAACCTGGATCCTCCTTGTAGCGCCGCAGCAGTTCCGGGTCCCGGTCGACGGTGAAAAGGAACTTGTTCACATAATACTTGCTCATGCTGCTGCTCCTTCCGGGTACCAGGTGAAATAGGCCTCCATCGTGTGGAACAGATCGAGGTTGTCGTGATAGGCGGTGGGGATCGGTCCGGCGATGCCCATCATCAGGATCAGGTCCATGAACCCGTGGGTGGCATTCCCCGCACCCGTCATGGTCTCGTGGGTGACGTTCTCGAGGATCGCATCTATGTCGCCGCTGGCCAGCCAGTCGATCGCCTTGCGGTCGAACACGGGGTCGGGCCCGGTCTCGCCGAACTGGCGCGGGCCGCCGAGTTCCAGCGAGAGGTGGCCGCTTCCGACCGCGGCGATGCGCTTGTCGGAGGGGTATTCGTCGATGATCGAGCGGATGGCGCGACCGAGATCCCAGAAGCGCTTCGGGCTCGGCAGCGGCGGCGCGAAGATGTTGGTGTAGATCGGCACGATCGGCAGGTCGGCGTCCGGCCTCGTGGTGATGATCGGGCAGATGATCGAGTGGTCGATCTTCAGCTCGTGGCTCACCGAGAAGTCGAAACCGCGATCGAGCAGCCCCTGCAGCATGTAGCCGGAGAGGTCCTCGTCACCGTCCAGCAGGAACGGCGGGATCCCGAACTCCCGCTCCTCGTTGTAGAAGGTCGCGTCGTATTTCGGTTGTTTGCCGATGAGGAACGTCGGGTAGTTGTCGGCGAAGAACTGGTGGAAGTGGTCGGCTCCGACCATCACCAGGAGGTCCGGTTTCGCCGCGGTGAGGGTCTCGCGGTAGGCCTCGACCTTGCGCTTCCACTCGGCGGCCTGGGGCATCCGTTGCTCTGGCGGGGTGAGCTGCGTCGCCTTGAGATAGAACGGATGATGCGTGGTCGCGAGCACGGCGCTCAGGTGGGCCATCGCTACTCTCCTTCGGGCTGAGCTGCGGGAACGTACACGGCATTGCGGTCGACCGAGGCGTACACCTCGGGCCCGATCGGCGTCTCACGCTCTTCGTTGATGTGACCGATCAGTCCCGCGGTGCGGGCCAGCAGGGCGAACCCGCGCAGCATCTCTACCGGAAGCCCGAGGTCGGCGAGGGCAGCCCCGGCGACACCGGCGCCATTGAGCGGCAGGCTGCGCCCGATCACCTCGTGCTGGGTGCGCCCGATCGCCTCGAACAGCTTCAGGTGCGCTCCCCGGGTGCCGTTCTCGGTGGCGATGCGAATGATGACCGGCGTGCGCGGGTCACCGTCCTTATGAATCGGATGCCCGAGGCCGGGCACGCGACGCCCCGCCTCGCGGGTCTCCCGCAGCGTCTCGCGCGCCACCGCATCCCACTCGGCGTCGCCCCACTCGGCGCTCTCGGGCGGGAGCTGTTCGACGATGGCGTGCAGGTACTTTCCGGTGTCTTCGGTAACGCCGAGGAAGCGGGACCCGCCGCCGAGGAGGCCCGCCGCGATGGCGCCCTGGATCGAGTCCGGGGCGCTGTAGTAGGTCAGTCGCGCGGCGATCGCGGTGGGGGTGAAGCCGTGGTCGGCGAGCGACACGAGCACCGTCTCGAAGACGCGCGCCTCGCCGACGCTGGGGCGGCGCTTGGCGACCAGCCAGAAGGCCAGCTCGCCGAAGCTGACCTGACCGAGCAACTCGCCGGCCAGGTCGTGGCCGAGCAGGGAGATGCTCTCGCGATCGCTCGTTCCGATACCGGTCGGATACTCGCTCATGCCTCCCCCTCCGCACTGTCTGTGCTGAGCCCGCGCAGCCAGCCGCGGACCGCATCGTCGTCCGCTCCCAGCGCGGGCGGCGCGCTGCGATAGCTCGCCGGCGTGAGCGAGAAGCCGATGGGGTTGCGCACCATCGGAACCGCGGTGTCGCCCTCACCGACGAGCACGACGGGGTCGAGCCCCAGGTGCTCGGCCAAGGCGATCCCCCCATCGATCGTGTTGATCGGCCCGCAGGCGATGCCCGCGGCCGTCAGCAGGTCGAACCACTCCGCGACGGTGCGACCGGCCAGACGCTCCACCAGCAGCGGACGCAGCTCAGCGCGGTGGTGGTTGCGGTCTTCGGTCGCGGCGAAGCGGGGATCGTCCGCGAGCTCCGGCACGCCGAGGGCGGCACTCAGTCGGCGGAACTGCGCGTCGTTGGCGGCGACGATCACGATCTCGCCGTCACTGGCGGGCAGTGGCTCGTAGGGGAACAGGCTCGGGTGCGCGTTGCCCATGCGGAACGGAACGATACCCCCTGCGACGAAGGTGGAGCTGTGGTTGGCCATCGCCGAGAGCGCCGTCGAGAGCAGGTTCACCTCGATGTGCTGCCCCTCGCCGGTGAGAGTGCGGTGATTCAGCGCGGCGAGGATGCCGATGGTCGCTTGCATCCCGGTCATCACGTCGAAGACGGAGACCCCACTGCGGTAGGCCTGCCCGTCCGGGTCGCCGGTGAGGCTCATGAGCCCGGACGCCGCCTGGACGATCAGGTCGTAGCCGGGAAGGGAGGCCCCACCCGCCGAACCGAAGCCACTGATCGAGGCGTAGATCGCGCCGGGGTTGGTGGCATGAACGGTGTCGTAGTCCAGTCCGAACTTGGCGAGGCCCCCTGGCTTGAAGTTCTCGATCACGATGTCGGCGGTACGGGCAAGGGACTGGGCAAGCGCGCGGTCGTCGGCGTCGGCGAAGTCGAGCACGACATCCTGCTTGTTGCGGTTGATGCCGAGGAAGTAGGTGGAGACGCCATCGCGTTCCGGCGGTGCCCAGCCGCGGGTCTCGTCTCCGATCGGGCTCTCGACCTTGATCACCGTCGCACCGAGGTCACCCAGCATCTGGGTCGCATAGGGCCCGGCGAGCACGCGGGAGAAGTCTGCGACGAGGAGTCCGGCGAGCGGACCGGTCGCGGCGGCGGAGGTCAGGTCGGAGGGCACTGCGCCGCGCTGGGTGCTGGAGGGGGCGGATGTCGTCATCGTCACCATCGGTCGTCATCGACTGATCCACAATTGCGGACAAGTGTCCGTTTAGCGGACGCCTCGATTCTCGCTCTCCTTCGCGACGGCGTCAAGGGTCGATCCGAGCGGACCGGCATGCTCAGCGCAGCGAGCGATACGGCCGCTCTGCCAGACGCACCCAGTCTGCCGAGATCGCCGCGGCGGTGGCAAGCAGGGGCGGCAGATGGCGGTCGATGAGGGTGTCGGTGCTGGTCTCGGCGGCATGAACGGTCACGTTGACGGCGGCGGCCACCTGACCGGAGCCGTCGCGTACCGGGGCCGCGATGGAGCGCACCCCGGGGGCGAGCTCCTCGTCGGCGAGAGCCCAGCCTCGATCGCGGGTGAGGTCGAGCTCGCGATCGAGTTCGACCCGATCGCGGGCCGCCACGACCACTTCGGACGCGCTCGGCAGCGCGAGCACCCGATCCCGGCCAGCGCCGTCGAGCGCCGCCAGCAGCACTTTGCCCTGGGAGGTGACCGTGGCCGGAAAGCGGGTGCCGATCTCGACCCGAAGCGCGATGATCTTGGGGACGGCGACCCGGGCCGTGTAGACGATGTCGGATCCGTCGAGCTGCGCCATCGACGACGACTCCCCCGTCGCGCGTACCAGCTCCTCGAGATGCGGACGCGCGAGCTGCCACAGTCCCTGCGAACTGACGAAGGCGTAGCCGAGGTCGAGCACGCGGGGGGTCAGCTCGAAGACGGAGCCGCGCTGGCGGACATAGCCGAGCTCGGTCAGGGTGAGCAGCAGACGGTGAGCGGTGGGGCGGGCGAGAGCCGCGGCATCCGCGATCTCCGACAGAGACAGGCTGGGTCGGGTGTCGGAGAAGGCGGTGAGGATGTCGAGGCCGCGGGCGAGCGATTCGACGAAGCCCGCGGTCTCGCCTCTGCCTGCCATGCACCGACCATAACAGCGGCCCGAGGTCTGCGGCAGTTCACCCGATCGTCGCCCACCGGCCACCCGCAGGCCACCGGCGACGCGGCCGTCGGGCATACGGTTGTGCTGCTTTCAGAAGGGCGGCGCATCATGGCGACCATCGGTGACATGTTCTACATCGTCGATGCCGGGCAGGGGCGGTGGGTGATCCACCACCAGGTCACCGGATACAAGGCCGGATCGGTGGTGCGCACAGCGGACGGACTGATGCTCGCCGACCCCGAGTCGCGGCTCATCGGACGCTACGACACCT
>JBEVGK010000018.1:0-4245 GCA_040511795.1 Lacisediminihabitans sp.
GCCACTTCTTCACCACCTTCCCCCAGCTGGAGGGAGTGAAATTCAGCAATCGGTGGGCCGGGGTCATCGACACCAGCACGCGGTTCTGCGCGTTCTACTCGCTCGCCCGGCAGGGGCGTGTCGCCTACGCTGCCGGGTTCACCGGGCTCGGTGTCGCCGCCACCCGCTTCGCCGCGAACGTCATGCTCGATTTGCTGTTCGGCGAGAAGACCGAGCGGGTCACGCTCGAGCTGGTGCGGTCGCTGCCCGCCCCGTTCCCGCCCGAGCCCGCTGCGTACCTGGGCATCCAGGCCACCCGGCGCGCTCTCGATCGAGCGGATCACGAGGATGGTCGGCGCTCGCCGTTCCTGCAGACCCTCGACGTGCTGGGGCTGGGCTTCGACTCCTGACCTTTCGCACTGTCGGTGCCCGGGTCTAGCGTTCGAGCATGAAACAACGCGACCTCTTCCTCATGTCCGACGCGGCCCTCCGCGACGTGATCGACATGCTCGACGTCGATCAGCTCTCCACCCCGATCCCCGCAGAGTGGGGCTTCGCCGAGGGCTTCACCCTGCGGGATCTGCTCGGCCGTCATGCCTATGACGAGGCCTGGGTTCCGGATGTTCTCGCGCTCAAGACCGCGGACGAGGTCGGCACTCGCTGGGACGGCGACCTTCTCGGCGACGACCCGATCGGCAGCTACGACGAGCTGAACGACGTGGCCACCGAGGCCGCGATGCGCGATGACCTCGATCCGACAGCCATCGTGCATTTCAGCTATGGCGACTTCCCCCTGGCGGAGGGGTTCGTTCATCTTTCCGTCTATCGCGCCTTCCAGGCCTGGTCGATCGCCACACTCGTCGGGCTCGAGTTCTCGCTGCCCGAGGGTGTCGTCGACGGCATGTACGACGAGGTGCTGCCGCACGTGGACGAGTGGCGTTCGATGGGTGTCTTCCCACCCGAGGTCGAGGCGCCGGAGGGCGCAGACCGGGAGACCGCGCTGCTCGCGAAGGTGGGCTTCTGGCAGCCGTGAGCTCGTCCCTGGAGTCTCGAGTTCATGGGCGCCGGTAAATTGGTGACCATGCGCATCCACATCGCCACCGACCACGCCGGGCTCGACTTCAGCGAGCAGATCCAGACGCACCTGCGCGAGGCGGGGCACGAGGTCATCGACCACGGACCGACCAGCTACGACCCGATCGACGACTACCCGAGCTTCTGCATCAACGCGGCCAGCGCCGTCGTGCGGGACCAGGCGGCGGGCATTCAGACGCTCGGCATCGTGTTCGGCGGCTCGGGCAACGGCGAGCAGATCGCGGCGAACAAGGTGCGCGGCGCGCGTGCCGCGCTGGTCTGGAACGTCGACACCGCCAAGCTCGCCCGCGAGCACAACGACGCCAACGTGATTTCGATCGGCGCCCGGCAGCACAGCCTCCCGGTCGCGATCGAACTGATCGACGCCTTCATTGCGGAACCGTTCTCCGGTGAGGAGCGGCACGTGCGCCGCATCGCACAGCTGGCGGAGTACGAGGCCACCGGACTCATCGCCGGGCGCCAGATCGACTGACACTCGCGCCCAGCCGCCGTCATACCGAAGGAGAATCGTGCCCGAGGGCCATTCCGTCCACCGCATCGCCCGTCAGTTCCGGCTGCACTTCCTGAACAAGCCGCTCACGGTCACCTCGCCGCAGGGACGCTTCGCCGCGGGCGCGGCAGAGCTCGACGGCCATCGGATGATCGCGGCGCGCGCCGTGGGAAAGCAGATGTTCCTCGAGTTCGACAATGGGCTCTGGTTGCGCGTACATCTGGGCCTCTACGGGGCCTGGGACTTCGCGGGCGACATCACCGCGGACGCCACCGTCGCATCCGCCGGCGGTCGGATGGGGCAGACCAATCAGCGCGGCACCATCCTCGATCAGGATGCCGCAGAGGATTCGAACGCCAGCATCGGAGCACCGCGTCGCACGCGACTGAGGATGTCCGAGCAGGAGACCCTTCGACAGGCTCAGGGACCGCAGGCGGACGAGTTCCCACCGCCGCCCATCGGCGCCGTACGCGTACGTCTGCTGGCGGACGATGCTGTCGCCGATCTGCGCGGACCGACCGCCTGCGAGGTCCTCACCCCCGAGCAGGTCGAGCTCGCCATCGCCAAGCTCGGCCCCGATCCGCTGGTCGACGACACCGCGGAGGGCGAGGAGCGCTTCGTCGCGGTCGTGCGGAAGAAGCCCACCCCGATCGCCCTGCTGCTGATGGACCAATCCGTGGTCAGCGGCATCGGCAACGTCTATCGCGCAGAACTGCTGTTCCGGGCCCGTCTCGAACCGCACACGCCCGGCAAGCTGGTGCCCGAGGAGACCGTGCGGGCGCTATGGCGTGACTGGGCGCACCTGCTGACGATCGGGGTGGAGACCGGCCAGATGCTCACGATGGACGACCTCGATCCAGAGGACTACCGCAAGGCGCTCGCCCACCGCGACGACCGGCACTGGGTCTACCACCGCGAGGGGCTGCCCTGCCGCATCTGCGGCACCCACATCGCGATGGAGGAGCTCGGGGGCCGCAAGCTGTACTGGTGCCCGCGCGACCAGGCGTGATCTGAACGAGGCCTGAGCCGCGGCCCCCTCGATCTGGCACAGATGCCAAGCTAGGGCGATGCGGTACACACCCCACTATCTGCTGACCGACGAACACGAGGTGAAGCGCCTCATCCGCGAGAACCCGTGGGCGACGATCGTCTCGGCCACGGCATCCGGAATCGTGGCCTCGCACTACCCGGTGGTGCTGGAGGAGGATGCCGAGGGCATCAGCCTGGTCAGTCATGTCGGCCGCCCCGACGAGCGCGCGCACGAGCTCGGGCAGCACGAGGTGCTCGTCATCATCCAGGGCCCGCACGGCTACATCTCGCCCGGCTGGTACGAGACGGAGGACTTCGTCCCGACCTGGAATCACGTCACAGCGCACCTCTACGGCACCCCCGAGATCCTCAGCGACGAGCAGAACTTCCGCGTGCTCGGCGATCTGGTCGATCACTTCGAGCGGCGGATGCCCGAGCCCAGGTCGCTCGCTATCGACGAGCGCTCGGCCCGCCACATCGCCACCGGCACGGTCGGCATCCGCATCCCGATCACGCGCGTTGACGCCCGGGCCAAGCTGAGCCAGAACAAGGCGCCGGAGGTGGTCGACCGCATCGTCGCGGCGCTCGAATCCGACGGCCCCTACTCCCAGCCCGAGCTGGCCGCCGAAATGAGAAGGGTCGCCGAGTGAGCCTGACGCTCCGCAATGCCCGCATGGTCGGAACCGACCGTGAGCCCGTGGACGTTGTCGTCCGTGACGGACTGGTCACGAGCATCGGCGGCCGGGCGGACGGCGAGTCGATCGACCTCGAGGGGCGCTATCTCGGCCCCGGGCTCTGGGACAACCACGTGCACTTCAGCCAGTGGGCACTCGTGCGGCAGCGGCTCGACGTGTCGGCCGCGGCCTCCGCGGCCGAGGCGGCACGGCTCGTCGCCGCGCGAGTGGCGAGCGGGGTCGGCGAGACAACGACCCTCATCGGTTTCGGGTTCCGTGACGGACTGTGGCCGGACATCCCGACCGCCGCGCTTCTGGACGGCGTGACCGGTGCCGTGCCCGTCGTGTTGGTGAGCGGCGACCTGCACTGCGTCTGGCTGAACACGGCGGCGTTGGAGCGTTTCGGGCATGCCGGGCATCCGACCGGGATCCTCCGCGAACAGGCGGCATTCGAGGTGAACACCGCGATCAGCACGGTGGATGACGAGCTGTTGGATTCCTGGGTTGCCGATGCCGCACGGGCCGCGGCGGCACGAGGGATCGTCGGCATCGTCGACCTGGAGATGCAGCTCACGCTCGACGACTGGCCACGGCGCATCGCGGCCGGCATCGACCAGCTGCGGGTGCGCTGCGGCATCTATCCGCACGATCTGGAGACGGCGATCGCTCGCGGCCTCCACACCGGGCAGCCGCTCGAGGGCGGCGCCGGGCTCGCGACCATGGGACCGTTCAAGATCATCACCGACGGCTCGCTCAACACCCGCACCGCGTACTGCCACGCGCCCTATCCGGGAACCCACAATCACGGCGATCTCGTCTACGAGCCGCTCGCGCTGGTCGCCTCGCTCGAACGCGCGCGCGATGCCGGCCTGGTTCCGGCAGTGCACGCGATCGGTGACTTCGCGAATGAGATCGCCCTGGATGCGTTCCAGGCCGCGGCCTGTCGAGGGAGCATCGAACATGCGCAGTTGATCGCCG
>JBEVGK010000019.1:0-10759 GCA_040511795.1 Lacisediminihabitans sp.
ATCGCGATCATCACGATGATGAAGGGGATGGACCGCCCCAGGTTGACGATGAAGTCGAGCACGCGGTTGATGGCGATGCCGAGCCCGCGGCTGCCGAACGGCGCGGCGAACAGGCCGCCGCGTTCGGTACCGACCAGCACGATGCCGAGCGGCAGGCCGACGATGAGCGTGATCGCCAGGGCGACCGACACCATGTAGAGCGTCTGGCCGGTCCCCGTGAGCAGCACCTGCAGCAGCGCCGGCCAGAAGCCGGGAGCACTCGGGTCGTTGTTCATGCCGCTGCACCCCCCAGCACTTCCACCAGAAGACCCTGCGACCGCAGATCCGCGATCGCCGCGGCGTTGACGGCCGGTTCCCCGGGCAACTCCAGCCGGGTACGGCCGGCCTGATTGCCCCCGATGGTCTCGATGATGGCACCCAGGATGCTGACGTCCAGACCATGCGTGCGTGCGAGTTGCGCGATCACCGGGCGATCGGCCGAGCCGCCGCTGAAGGTGATGTCGATGATGGTGTTGCCGACGTGCGGCGGCACAGCGCCCAGCGGGAACAGCTCGCCGGCGAGGCGCGATCCGGGCCGGGAGATCAGCTCGACCAGTCGTCCCTGCTCGACGATGCGACCCCGCTCGAGCAGGGCGGCCGAATCACAGATCGCCTTCACGACATCCATCTCGTGGGTGATCAGCAGCACGGTGAGTCCGAGCTGCTCGTTGATCGTGCGGATCAGGTCGAGGATGGAGCGGGTGGTCTCGGGGTCGAGGGCGGAGGTCGCCTCGTCCGACAGCAGCACTGTCGGCTCCGCGGCGAGGGCGCGGGCGATCCCGACCCGCTGCTTCTGGCCGCCCGAGAGCTGGTTGGAGTAGGACTCCGCCTTGTCGGTAAGACCGACCAGGTCGAGGATCTCGTCGGCACGACGACGTCGCTCCCGGCGATCGGCGCCGGTGACCTCGAGGGCGAACTCGACGTTGCCGCGCACGGTGCGACTGGAGAGCAGATTGAAGTGCTGGAAGATCATGCCGATCTTCTGCCGTGCGAGCCGGAGCTGTCCGGGCCCGATAGCGGTGAGGTCGACCCCATCGACGATGACGGTGCCCGAATCGGGTCGCTCCAGCAGGTTGACGGTGCGGATCAGGGTGCTCTTGCCGGCGCCGCTCTGCCCGACCACGCCGAAGATCTCCCCCCGCGCGACCTCGAGGCTGACATCGTCGAGCGCGACGACCGCGCGCGGGCCCTCCCCGAAGGTCTTGCTGACGTTGCGGAGGGAGATCATGGGCACCGATGCGGATGAGGGGTGGACACGTCGCACGACAACGCCATTGCTGTACGAGAGAGACGGGACTGGGGTTCCGTCGAGTATCGCAATCGCCGTCTCGCCCACACAAACGTGTTACCGAATGTGTTAAGTGAGTGCGTCGCGCAAGGATCGCATGCCGCGGATCGCCGAACGCAGCTCCTGCAGGTGGTGGGCCGCCGTGAAGACCTGGCTGTACTCCCCCAGGTCGCCCGCTGCCGCAGAGGTGCCGACGGTCTCCACGGCCATGCCGTGCTCCAGGCCGAGCGTCTGCACCGCCGCAGCACCCTGGTAGGGAACGTAGATCGGGGTCGTCACGAGCAGCACGCTCTGCTCCCCTGCGCTGTGCCGCGCCCAGAACCGGTAGGTGTCTGTGGTGTCCGCCCGGCGCGACTCGGGAGCGGATGACGGCGCCGCCAGCACCACGAATTCCACCGCACCCCGGCTCCAGCGAAGTTCGCGCCACGAGCCGAACGGCGTTGCGGCGATCTCCTCCCGCACCGCGGGCTCACCGAGCGGACCGAACGCCGCCTGCATGCCGGCGACCATCGCCGAGAACTCGTCGTTCGCGTCGATTCCGAGCCCGCGGGCGAGTTCCGCCTCGTCGCCGGCGAAGGGGCGGAAGCCGCCGAGGAAGACGACCCGCCGCGCCCGCAAGCCGGCCGCCAGAAGGGCTGCGACGTGCCGCGGCTTCACGACGTCGGCGCGCACCATGCCGCCGGTCATGACCACGGTGTCGTAGTGGTCGCGCGCCGGGTGCTCGTGCCCGGCGAGCCCCAGCGCGGGCGCGAGTTGGACGACGAGACGTTCCTGCTCCGACGTCAGGTCGGGCGTGCGGGCGAGGTTGCGCTCGCGCCCGCCGCGGAAATCCCAGTGGGCAGCGGAGAACGCGTCGAGCCAGGGCAGGGGGTCGGTGGCGGGCGGGTGTCCGCCGAAGGAGGTGGCGAGCTCGCGGAGGGCGGCGGAGTGCGCCCAGGCGTCGACGAGGGAGATGACCCGAGCGGGGTCATCCGTCGGTCCCCGCCAGGAGGGGAGCTCGGTCGGTATCAGTCGGCGTTCTCGCGGACGGGGACGTCGATCGGGATGACCGGGCAATCCTTCCAGAGACGCTCGAGTGAGTAGTACATGCGGTCCTCCTCGTGGAAGACGTGGACGACGAGGTCGCCGAAGTCGAGCAGGATCCAACGACCCTCGGCGCGGCCCTCGCGGCGCAGCGGCTTGTGGCCGGCCTCGATCAGCTTGTCTTCGATTTCGCCGGCGATCGCGACGACGTTGCGCTCGTTGCGTCCGGTGGCGAGCAGGAAGATGTCGGTGAGGGGCAGCGGGCCGGACACGTCGAGCGCGACGAGATCCTCGGCCTGCTTGGAGTCGGCAGCGTTGGCGGCGATCTGAAGCAGTTCGCGGGCATGGTCGGTCGCGGTCACGGGGTCCTAACGGGGAAAGAAGAGAAAAGGAAGAAAGTCACAGGACTGAGGATGGTCGAGATCTAGAAGATCTTGAAGATCATTCCTGCGACGACGAGGGCGACGATTCCGACGACCAGCACGGCGCCGGTGACGCCCAGGATGATCGGCAGACGGGAGTTGCCCTTGGGTTTGCGGGCGTCCATGACGCCACGGGTGGAGGTGTGCGTGCTCACGGCGCGGATGGCACGCACGGGAGCGGATTCGGGGTGCGCGTCTTCGCGGTCGTCCGCCTCGAGCAGAGCATCGACATCGGAGTGGTCGTAGCGGGCCGGGTGGGCGCCGGTGGCGCCCATGCTGCGGGGCAGGTCGATCGAGCCGGTGATCAGGATCTCGCCGGTCGCGCCGAGCGGACGCAGCAATTCTTCCGACGGGAGGGACGGGATGACGAGAGCATTGGTGGTGATCGCGCCACTCGTCGCGCCGATATTGCGGGCGAGGGGCTGCTGCTGGAACTGCTCGTCATCGTCGATCGTGGCCTGCGTGGACCAGTGTCCGACCGGCGGCACGAAGCTGCCGGTGTCGGTGCTGGGCTCTGACGATGACGATGAGGCGGACGCGGGGGCGACCGCGGGCTCGGGAGCGACGGGGGCGCGAGGCGCCTCAGGGGCGGGTACTTCGGCGACCGGTTCGACGATCTCGGCGACGATCACCTCGTCCTCGGGCACGTCGTCGTCGAGTGCGTCGACGTCGGGTACGTCGACATTGGGCGCGATCTCGTCAACCGGGGCGGCCTGGCGACGGAAGCGATCACGCAGTCGCAGCGGTGCTGCGGGAGTCTGCTCCTCGGCCGCACGGTCGAGCAGCGAGAGCGACTCCCCCGGAGTCTGCGATTCGGATGCCGCGGGCACGACACGAGGCGTGACCAGGGGATCGACGAGAGCGGGCGGGGCGACAGTCTCCACCACGTCGGCGCGCACCGGTGCGTCCGAGGCCGGAGCGAGCAGGTCGTCGAAACCGGGAGCCGCGGATGCGGGTGCCTGCGCTGCGGGGGCAGGCGCTACCGGCGCGGGCGCAGGCTCGGCCTGGACCGGAGCACCGGCGAGACCCTGCTCCCGCAGGGCACGCTGCTCACGGGCACGAAGCTCGCGACGGGTCATCGTGCGCTCTTCGGGCGCGGCAGATGCCACGGGGGTGGCGGGTGCCACGGGGGCACTGTCGATCGGAACGATGGGAGGCATCACGACGGGAGTCGCTGCGGTCGGCGCCGGGAAGGGCGCGCCCTGGGTGCGGTAATCCAGATCGGACGGCGTGACCGGAGGCGCCCACTCCTCGGTCTCGGGAGCGGTGAAACGCGGGCGGGTCTCGGGGCTGAAGTCGCGCACCCGATAGGGGGTCTGCTCGGCTGCGGCATCCGTCGCCTCGGGTACCGCAGAGACGGAGCGGCGGCGGGAGTGTTGCCCGTCGGAGTTCGGAGGCTGCGGGAGTCGTCCCTGGGTGGCGTAGATGAGCGGCTCACCGTTGCTGCCGCCCTCGAGGTCGTGGGCGGTCTCGGTCTCCACCGATGCGGGACCGACGGCGCGCTGCGCACGGCGCCCACCCGCGACGGGGGTGCGCGTGACCTCAGCGTCTGCGGCCGCGGTGCTTTCGAGTGCTGCACTGTCCGATGCTGCACTGTCGGATGCTGCGGTGCCCGATGCTGCGGTGTTCTGGGGCACGGCCGTGCGGCGGGCGTCGACATCCCAGCCCTCACGAGGGCGCGCGGCATCCACGTCGAGCTGTCCTTCGGCGGACCCACTGCGTTCGTTCTGTCGAACCTGTCGCCTGCTCAGCGGCGGCTGATCTTGCCATGCTGTCATGTCGCACTCCGATACAAGTGGTGCTTGGAGATGTATTGAACAACGCCATCGGGAACCAAATACCACACCGGGAATCCCCTGCTGACCCTGCTACGGCAATCAGTAGAGGAGATTGCGAGGGCCGGCACCTCCAACAAGCTTACGTCGGTGGATGGTAAACCGGAAATACTCAGCTGATGTCCCGGCCGAGTCACAGCAACGAAATGCGCAAGCGACCATAGCTCGCGTACGTCTTTCCAGTCCAAGATCTGAGCGATGGCGTCGGCGCCGGAGATGAAGAAAAGTTCGGCATCGGGATGCAGCGCCCGCAGGTCGCGGAGCGTGTCGATCGTGTACGTGGGCCCGGCCCGGTCGATGTCCACCCGGCTCACCGTGAAGCGCGGGTTGGCGGCCGTGGCGATCACCGTCATCAGATAGCGGTGCTCGCTCTCGGTGACGCCGCTCTTCTGGTACGGCATCCCGGTGGGAACGAAGATGACCTCATCGAGGTCGAATGACTGGGCGACCTCGCTGGCCGCGACCAGGTGGCCGTGGTGGATCGGGTCGAAGGTGCCGCCCATCACGCCGATTCGGGCGCGACGCTGCGCGGTATCGGTCACGGGTGGGCCGAGGTCAGTGATCCGTCGTGTGGCCGCTGGCGGTGCTGCCGGTCTTGCCCGCGTGACGGTTGGACACGTCACGGAAGCTGTAGGTGACGAAACCGAGGACGGTGAATACCACGGCGGCGATCAGCGGGAAGACCCAGTTGGGGAAGATGAGTGCGTGCGAGGTCTCCTCAGCAGCGCGAACGATCGTGCTCAGCACCGAAAATCACCAGTCCCATTCTTTGGATAAAACGCCTTCGGGTACAACGCGACAAGCCTATCAAGCGGGTCGGGCTCAGCCGCGCACCTGACCATTGCCGCGCACGATCCACTTCGTGCTCGTCAGTTCCGGCAGCCCCATCGGGCCGCGCGCGTGCAGCTTCTGGGTGGAGATCCCGACCTCGGCACCGAAGCCGAACTCTCCGCCGTCGGTGAACCGGGTCGAGGCGTTGACCATGACCACAGCGGAGTCGACCTCGGCGAGGAAGCGCTCGGTGTTGCCGAGATCGTTGGTGACGATCGACTCCGTGTGTCCCGTCGAGTAGTCCCGGATGTGCTCGATCGCCTCGTCGAGCCCGGAGACGATCCGCACCGACAGATCGAGGCTCATGTATTCGGTCGACCAGTCCTCGGCGGTGGCGGGGACGGCATCCGGGAACAGCGCGAGGGTGCGCTCGTCGCCGTGGATCGTGACACCGGATGACCGCAGCGCGCCCAGCACGGAGGGCAGCAGCCGCGCCGCCGCCGTCTCGTGCACCAGCAGGGTCTCGAGCGCGTTGCAGACGCTCGGGCGCTGCACCTTCGCGTTCACAACGATGTCGACCGACCATTCGAGGTTCGCCGATTCATCGAGGAAGATGTGCACCACGCCGGCACCGGTCTCGATCACCGGGACGGTCGATTCGGCGACGACCGTATTGATGAGGTCGGCGCTGCCGCGCGGGATGAGGACGTCGATGTGGCCGCGCGCCTGCATCAGCTGGCGGGCACCGTCGCGACCGAACTCGTCAATGGTCTGCACCGACTCCCCCGGCAGTCCTGCGCTGGCGAGCGACTCCTGGATCAGTTCGACCAGCACCCGGTTGGTGTTCTGGGCGGCGCTGCCCCCGCGCAGCACGACGGCGTTGCCGCTCTTCAACGCGAGCGCCGCGATATCGATGGTGACGTTCGGGCGGGCCTCGTAGATCACGCCGACAACGCCGAAGGGCACGCGCACCTCGCTGAGCTTCAGGCCGTTGGGCAGGCTCTGCCCGCGCACATTCTCGCCGACCGGATCGGTGAGGGCGGCGATCTGACGCACCGCCTCGGCCAGCCCGGCCAGTCTCGTCTCATCGAGCCGGAGCCGGTCTTGCAGCCCCTCGCTCAGGCCGCTCTCGCGGCCGTTCGCCAGGTCGAGGTCGTTGGCCGGGATGATGCGACCGGCGTTCGACTCGACCGCGTCGGCGATGGCGTGCAGCGCACGGTTCTTGAGGTCGGTCGTGGCGGTTGCCAGCGCGCGGGACGCGACCCGGGCATCCTCGAGTTTCTGGGTCAGTGTCACGTCAGTGCGCGCGGTCTCTTCGGAGCGCGCGGCGACGGCGATCTCAGGCATGCAGCGATTGTACGCGCGCGGCGGCCACGCCGACCCGCAGAGGGGCGGGGCAGCAGGGTCAGGCGGGGCGGTCAGGCGGGCGGTCGGGCGGGGCGGTCAAGCGATGGCGCTCAGCGCGCTGTGGCCGAGGGCCAACGCGAACAGCAGCCCCAGCCCGGCCAGCCCGAGTGCGGCCGACTTCCAGGCACGACGGCGACGGTTCGCGGCATCCACCCGCTGGCGCAGCGCACGGAAGGCCTCGCTCGGTTCGTCGCCGGGGGCCTCGCCCGGCCCGGAGCTGGCAAGCCAGGTCTGCGGGTCTTCCGCGACCAGGGAGAAGTAGGCGCTGACCCGCGTCGAGAGCCGGTGACGGCGGGTGAGCAGCCAGCGGCTGAGCTCACCCGGCGCGACGACAGCGACCACCGGGCTCTCGCTGACGAAACGGAGTTCCTTGGCACGGATCACGACGACCGGGATGACCGGCACCGTCACGCCGGCGAGGTTGCTGAGGTGCTGAGCCGCGAGCTCCGCGGCGTAGTGCGCGGCACTGAGGTGTTCGGTGCGGGTGCCGTCGGCGGAGACGGAGAGGTCGTCGACGCGAACTCGCGCGCCGGTCAGATCGAGCGAGGTGATGGCATAGACGCCGCGTGGGCCGACGGCAAGGTGATCGATGACGGAGCCGCCCGGGAGCGGCAGCGAATGCAGCATGGTCCAGTCCACACCGAAGCGCGCGAGGATCGCGGCGACCCGGTGCTCGGCGACAGCCTTGCGGTAGGACGCGACCGCGTCAGGATGCAGCGGACTCGCGCCGAGCGTCCGCCCGACCCGTCCCCGTTCGAGCGTCGGCACCGCGAGGCAGGCGGTGCTGGCGTCGAATGCCGGAATCCTCGTGCGGAGGGCAGAACCGTCTGCCGCGCGCGTCACTACCTGTGCCATTGCTCCCCCAAGCTCTGTCACGCTCGACGTTACGGCTGTACGTTCTCAGAACCCAGTCCCCAGAACGGGGAGCGCAGAACGGGGAGCGACTGTGCGGGGCACGGGTCAGAGGTGCCGGAGGTACCCCTCCGGCGCAGCGAGGAAGCGACGCCAGCTGTCGACGAGTGTGAGCTCGTTCCAGTCGCGCGGTCGCAGCCCCCAGTCGCCGATCTCGTAGATGACCGCGCCGGGCAGCGTGGCGAGAATCGGGGAGTGGGTCGACAGGATCACCTGCGACTTGCCGCTCGCCAGAATCTCCTTCAGCAACACCAGCAGCGACAGGCAACCCGAGAACGAGAGGGCTGACTCCGGCTCGTCGAGCACCCAGAGACCGGGATACTTCGAGCGGTCGGCGACCAGTTCGAGGAAGGATTCGCCGTGCGAAAGCTCATGGAAGACCGGTTCAGGGCGAAAGCCCTGGTGCTTCTCGAGGTAGGAGAACAGTCCGTGCGCCGTCTCGGCCCGCAGGAAGAAACCGCCCTTCACCGAGCCGATGTTGCGCTGCAGCTGCAGGTGATCGCCGAGCGGCGACTCGGATGCCCGGGTCGTGTGGCGCGCGCCGGTCGAGCCACCCTCGGCCGAGAGCCCGTAGGCGAGCGCGATGCCCTCGACGACGGTGGACTTCCCCGCGCCGTTCTCGCCGACGAAGACGGTCGCCGGGCCGAGATCCAGCCCGTCGGTCAGCAGCTGGCGCACCGGCGCCAGCGTGGCCGGCCAGCTGTCGCGCGACATCGGGGCGAGCGGATCCTCACCGACGAAGCGCAGCGGGTAGCGGGCGAAGTCCATGCGGCCATCCTCGCATCGCTCGACCGGCAGGGCGTCAGCTCGGGTTGGCAGCGAACCAGGTGCCGAGTTCGGCGCCGCTGAGCGCCTCGGCGACCTGCGTGGTGGATGCCAGCAACACCGGAGTGCCGGAGGACGCGGCGAGCCGGGCTGCCGCCACCTTGGTTCCCGCGCCCCCGGTTCCCACGCCGGCGGCACCGATGTCGCCGAACTCGACGCCAGACAGGTCCTCGTCGAAGGCGACGTGTTCGATGCGGCGGGCACCCGGAAGCTGCGGCGGTCGCGTGTAGAGCGCGTCGACATCCGACAACAGCACGAGCAGATCTGCGTGGATCAGCTGCGAGACCAGGGCGGCCAGCCGGTCGTTGTCGCCGAACCGGATCTCCTGGGTGGCGACGGTGTCGTTCTCGTTCACGATCGGCAGGATTCGCAGGTCGAGCAGACGCTCCATCGCCCGTTGCGCATTGCCACGGTGCGTCGGATTCTCGAGGTCACCGGCGGTGAGGAGCACCTGCGCTGCGACGATGCCGAACCGGCGCAGGCTCTCCTGGTAGCGGTAGATGAGCACGTTCTGGCCGACGGCGGCGGCGGCCTGCTGGGTAGCGAGGTCGGTGGGCCGGGAGTCGAGCTTGAGGAACGGGATGCCGGTCGCGATGGCACCGGATGACACCAGCACGACCTCGCAGCCGCGCGCGTGGGCGGCGGCGAGGGCATCAACGAGCGGGCCGATCTGCCCCGCATTGGCGCCGCTGATGGAGGACGACCCCACCTTGACGACGATGCGGCGGGCAGAGGTGATCTGTGCCCTCGACGTGACCTGGGCCCGCGCCGCGATCGGCTCAGGCATGTGCCGGCTCAGTCATTCGTGGTGGAGTCCTCCGCGACATCCGTCTCCGCGTTCGCGATCGCGAACCCGTCGTCGTCCTGCCACAGACCGGCCTCGCGCTCACGCTCCAGCTCGGCGCGGGCCTCGGCCTTGGCATCCATGCGGTCGAGATACTCCTGGCGACGGGTCTTGCTCGTCGGGCGATCGTTCTGCAGCAGCCGCGGGTCTGTCCCACGCGGGGCCGCGATGAGCTCCGCGGTCGAGGTGAGCGTGGGCTCCCAGTCGAATTCGACCGGGCCGATGATGACGGTCGAGCCACCGACAGCGCCGGCCTTGAACAGCGCGTCTTCCACGCCGCCCTTGGCGAGACGCTCGGCGAGGTAGCCGATCGCCTCCTCGTTGCTGAAGTTGGTCTGTGCAACCCAGCGCTCGGGCTTGCCGCCGACGACGCGGTAGATGTTTCCACCGGACCCGCCCTCGACGCGGACCACGAATCCGGCATCGTTCTGGGCGCGCGGACGGAGCACGATGCGCGGGGCCACGGGCTGCGCGGCGAGCTCGGCACGATGCTGCTCCACGAGCTCGGCGAGGGCGTAGGACAGCTCGCGCAGCCCCTCGCGGCTGACCGCGGAGATCTCGAACACGCGGTAGCCGCGAGCCTCGAGCTCCGGCCGCACCAGGTCGGCGAGATCGCGAGCCTCGGGCACGTCGATCTTGTTCAGCGCGATGAGCTGCGGGCGGTCGAGCAGCGGCAGCTGACCCTCCGGCACCGGGTAGGCGGCGAGTTCGCCGAGGATGACGTCGAGATCGCTGATCGGGTCTCGTCCGGGTTCGAGCGTGGCGCAGTCCAGTACGTGGAGCAGCGCGGAGCAGCGCTCGACGTGGCGGAGGAATTCGAGGCCGAGCCCCTTGCCCTCGCTGGCGCCCTCGATGAGACCGGGGACATCCGCGACGGTGTACCGCACCTCGCCGGCCTGCACGACGCCCAGGTTGGGGTGCAGGGTCGTGAAGGGGTAGTCGGCGATCTTGGGCTTCGCCGCGGAGAGCGCGGCGACCAGGCTGGACTTGCCGGCCGAGGGGTAACCGACGAGCGCGACATCCGCCACGACCTTCAGCTCGAGGTAGACGTCGCCGTCGACCCCGGGGGTGCCGAGCAGGGCGAAACCGGGGGCCTTGCGCTTGGTCGAGGCGAGGGCGGCGTTGCCGAGCCCGCCCTGGCCGCCCGCGGCCGCCAGGTAGCGCATGCCGGGTTCGGCGAAGTCGATGAGCTCATTGCCGTCGGCGTCCTTGACCACGGTGCCGACCGGAACGGCGAGCTCCACGGTCTCCCCGTTGAAGCCGTTGCGGTGGTCGCCCATGCCGGGGCCGCCCTTGTCGGACTTGCGGTGCGGGGCGCGGTGGAAGCCGAGCAGCGTGGTGACGGAGTTGTCACTGACGAGGAAGATGTCCCCGCCATTGCCGCCGTTACCAC
>JBEVGK010000020.1:0-5723 GCA_040511795.1 Lacisediminihabitans sp.
TACTCTGGACGATGGTCGGAAACTCCGGGCGACGGTCGCTTCCGCCCGCCCAGAACCGGGGCAGTCACGACCAGAGTCCTGAATTTCCATTAATCGCGGGGAGGGCCGGGGGTGCGGCGCGCCCGACGTAGAATCTTCTGTGCCTTCCGACCGCGTGCCCTCCGATCCTGTGCCATCCGAGACGTCCATCGACCCGAGCGACCTCGAGACGACCCTCCGCGTCCTCGCCTCGATGGATCAGCTCGAGGAGGACGATGCCGACTTCATCCGCGTGCGTCAGGCCACCGCCCGCATGTTCAAGTCAGTGAAGAAGTCCCGCCGGCTCGAAAAGCGCGCCGAGATCGCCGACGCCGACAGGGCCGTCATCGCCGCGACCGCCACCGGCGCGGCCGACCGCATCGACGACGAGACCCGCGGCATCCCACTCGCCATCACCGTCGCCGCCCCCACCGCCGGGACCCTGCTCAAGTCCCGACCCTGCTACATCTGCAAGCAGCACTACACACAGGTCGACGCATTTTACCACCAGCTCTGCCCGGACTGCGCCCTGGAGAATCACGCCAGGCGCGATGCCCGCACCGACCTCACCGGCAAAACCGCTCTGCTCACCGGTGGCCGCGCCAAGATCGGCATGTACATCGCCCTGCGGCTGCTGCGGGATGGTGCGCACACGACCATCACGACCAGGTTCCCCCGCGATGCCGTCCGCCGCTTCGCGAGCCTCCCCGATTCGTCGGACTGGCTGCACCGCCTCCGCGTCGTCGGCATCGACCTGCGCGATCCCGCCCAGGTGATCGGGTTGACCGATGCGATGACCGAGGCCGGGCCGCTGGACATCCTCATCAACAACGCCGCGCAGACGGTGCGCCGTTCCCCCGGTGCGTACGCGCCGCTCGCGGACGCCGAGTCCGCGCCGCTGCCCGACGGCCCCCTCCCCGAGCTGCTCACCTTCGGCCACACCAACGACGCGCACCCGCAGGCGCTCGCCGCATCGGTGGCCAGCCACCCCATCCTCTCCAGTGCGCTGGCGCTCACCGCCGACGAGCTGACCGACCTCGCCCTCGCCGCCGGGTCGTCGAGCCTGGAGCGACTGGCCGCCGGCACGGCGATCGACGCGGGCGGTCTGGTGCCCGACCAGCACGACCAGAACTCCTGGACACAGTTCGTGCACGAGGTCGACCCGCTCGAGATGCTGGAGGTGCAGCTCGCCAACGTGACCGCGCCGTTCCTGCTCGTCTCCCGGCTGCGCCCGGCGATGGCGGCATCCGCCGCCCGCCGCAAGCACATCGTCAACGTGTCGGCGATGGAGGGGCAGTTCGGTCGGGGCTACAAGGGCCCGGGTCATCCGCACACCAACATGGCCAAGGCGAGCCTCAACATGCTCACCCGCACCAGCGCCAAGGAGATGCTCGAGACCGACGGCATCCTGATGACCAGCGTCGACACCGGCTGGATCACGGATGAGCGCCCGCACCCGACCAAGGTGCGGCTGGCCGAGGAGGGTTTCCACGCCCCGCTCGACCTGGTCGACGGCGCTGCGCGGGTCTACGATCCGATCGTGCGCGGGGAGGCTGGCGACGACGTCTCCGGCGTCTTCCTCAAGGACTACAAGCCCGCCGCCTGGTAGCCACCGTCTGAACTGGGAGGAAACGATGACCGCGACACCGCAGCATCCGATCGGCTCGGGCTTCGGCGCCCGCAGCACCGCGATGGAGGTGATCGCGGGCATCGACCTCACGGGAAAGCAGGCGATCGTCACCGGCGGCTACTCCGGCCTCGGCATCGAGGTCGTCACGGCGCTGGCGAGCGCCGGTGCTGCCGTGCTGGTTCCGGCCCGCCGACCCGAGGTCGCCCGGGCGGCGCTCGACGCCAGAGGACTCACGGATGTCGAGGTCGACACCCTCGACGTGGCAGACCTGGAGAGCGTGCACGGCTTCGCCGCGCGCTTCCTGGATTCCGGACGCCCGCTGAACCTGCTGATCAACAACGCCGCGATCATGGCCGCTCCGCTCACCCGCGTCGGCCCGGGCTGGGAGGCGCAGTTCGCCACCAACCACCTCGGGCACTACGTGCTGACCAACCTGCTCTGGCCCGCCCTCGCGGCCGGCGCCCCCTCGCGCGTGATCGTGCTCTCGTCCAGCGGTCACAAGCTCTCGCCGGTGCGGTTCGACGACCTGAACTTCGAGCAGGGCTACGACAAGTGGCAGGCCTACGGCCAGGCGAAGTCCGCCGACAGCCTGTTCGCCGTCGAACTCGACGCCCTCGGACGTGCCCAGGGCGTGCGCGCATTCGCGGTGCACCCCGGCGGCATCCTCACGCCGCTGCAGCGCCACCTCCCGCTCGAGGAGCAGCGCGCGATGGGCTGGATCGATGCGAACGGCGTTCCCGACCCGCGCTTCAAGACGCCCGAGCAGGGCGCCGCCACCACGGTCTGGGCGGCGACCTCCCCGCAGCTGGACGGCATGGGCGGCGTCTACCTCGAAGACGTCGACATCGCCTCCCCGACCGTGCCCGACTCCCCGACCGCGCGCATCGCCGGCGTCAACGCGCACGCGATCGATCGCGATGATGCAGCCAGACTCTGGGCGGTCTCCGCGCAGCTCACCGGGGTCGACGCGTTCGCCTGAGCCCCGACCGAGCGACCGGTACGATGGACGCATCCGACGCGAGAGGAGAGCGCAGCCGTGACCGACAGCACTCTCGCCGCGATCGAGCAGCCCGAACCGCACTCTCCTGAACCGCACGCCGACGATGCGAGCGTCGACGTTCGCATCACCAATGCCGCGCTCGAGCTGCTGCGCAACGGCGGACCGCTCGCGGTGAGCATCGAGGCGGTTGCCGCCACCTCCGGGGTCGCGAAGACCACGATCTACCGTCGCCACCGCAACCGTGAGGCGCTGCTTCGGGCCGTGGTGGATGCCGCCTCCATCCGTATCGCGGTCCCCACATCGCTCTCGGCCTACGACACCTTCCGCTGGTTCCTCGTGCACGCCCGCGAGATGATCGAGCACATCGTCGGACGCGGGGCCGTTGCCGCCATCATGCTCAACGAAGACCCGGAGTTCGCCGCCCTGCTGCACGAACGTATCCGTGCCAACACCAAGCCGCTGCGCGACAACCTGCGCGAGCGCAGCGCCGCGGGCGAGCTCCGCACCGGCCTCGACATCGAGCTGGTGATGAGCCTGCTGCTCGGCACCTTCATCGCCGAGTCGATCCGCGGCAGCAGTTCGGCTGACGGCTGGGCCGACAGCGTGCTCGAGTTCCTCTGGCCGGCGCTGGCCCCGGAGCGGTGAGTCACCGGGTCGTGAGCGCCGCCCCATGAGGCGCGCCCCCAACGTCAATAACCCGATCCGCGTCGACCTCGCGCGCCTCCGACGCACGGTCGCGACCTGGGAGGCGAAGACCGGCTGGGGCGAGTCGCTCTGGTTCGCGACATCGCTCGAGCGGCCGACGTCCGACCTCGTCGGTGATGCGCTGGGGGCGGGCGTCGAGCTCGTGATCGCCGCCGGCGGCGACGGAACGGTGAGCGAGACGGCATCCGCTCTGCGCCAGGAGGGTGTCCCGCTCGGCATTCTGCCCTGCGGCACCGCCAACCTTCTGGCCCGCAACCTGCGCCTTCCGCTGAACAATCTGGGGGCGGCGACCCGCATCGCGTTCTCGGGGACGGACCGGGCGATGGATGTCGGCGTGCTCAGCTATCGGCTCGTCGACGGCACCGCGGGAATCCGTCCGTTCTTCGTCATGGCGGGGTTCGGACTCGACGCCGATATGGTCTCCGGCACAGATCCGCTGGCGAAGAAGCGCTTCGGTTGGCTCGCCTACGTCAATCCCATCCTGCGCTCGGCGAACCGCCGCTCGCGTGCCTCGATTACCTACGACCTCGATGGCGGGCAGCCGATCTCGTCCCGGCTGCACTCGCTCGTGGTCGGCAACTGCGGCACGGTCACCGCGGGCCTGCGCCTGCTACCGACCGCCGAGATCGATGACGGGCTGCTCGATGTGCTGGCGGTGCGGTCGCTGTGGGGTCGCGACCGGGCGCGGTTCCTCGGCTGGCTCACGCCGTACCAGGGGCCCCGCAGACCCGTGCCGCCGGAGCCGCGCATCGAGCCGCACGGCGCATTCCGCTACACGACGGCGCAGACCATCACGGTGGAGCTCCACGATGCGGTCGAATTCCAGGCGGATGGCGACCTGATCGGCACCGCGGTCTGGGCGGAGTTCGCCCTCGACCCCGGTGCCGTCACAGTTCGCGTCGCCGGTTAGGCCTGAACCTCTTCGATGACGTCGTCGTCGATAATGGTGGCCACGCGGCCGCCGACGAGACGCCCGCCGACGATCTTGCCCGGGTTGAACGTGCCCGCCGGGTCGGCACTCGCGAACAGCCCCGTCACCAGATCGACGCCCTGGGTCGAGATGTCTTCCTCCAGCCACGGCGAGTGCTCGAGACCGACGCCGTGGTGGTGCGAGATCGTGCCGCCGTTGTCGATGAACGATTGCTGGATGGCGCTCTTCACCACGTCGTACTCGGCGATCGGGTCGCCCTCGCCGAACTTGAAGGCGAAGGTGAAGTACAGGCAGGCACCGGAGTGGTACGAGTGCGAGAGGTGGCTCATGATCCAGCCGACCTTGCCGAGCTTGTCGAACGCACCCTGGGCTGCGGCATAGGCACCATCGTGCACGGCGGCGAGCTTCGACCACGGTGCTGCGGTCTCGGAGACATCCCCCGCCGCCCCCATGTCCAGCAGGAAGTCACGCAGGTACGGGGTGTCGAACTTCTTCTGGTCGTAGAGCACGCCCGGGCCCTTGCCGACGCCCATTCCGTTGTGCTTCTTCACGATCGCGTCGACGAGCGCCTTCTGGCGCTTGGCGTGCGCCTCCCCGCCCTCGAATCCGATGAACGAGAGGCAGATGTCGTCGAGGTTCCAGCCCTTGCGCTTCATCAGGGTGGGAAGCACGGTGCCGGAGAGGAACTTCGACACGCCCTTGCTCGCCTTGCTGGTCGCCAGCGAGAAGCCGGTCTCGCGGGCGTCGGAGACCCGGGTGATCGACGGCGCGGCGTCGCTCTCCGAGATCTCCTGCATGGCCTTGAGGCCTGTCGCCCAGTTCGGGAAGAAGTAGGCGTAGATGTCGCGCTTCTCCGGGATGCGGTGCACCTGCACCGTCACCTCGGTGATCACCCCGAGACGTCCCTCGCTGCCGACGATCATCTCGCGCACGCTCGGGCCGGTGGACGCGCTCGGGATCGCACGGATGACCAGGGTTCCGCCCGGCCGCACGACCCGGAGGCCCCGCGCGATGTCGGCGATGTCGCCGTACTTGTCCGACTGCATGCCCGACGATCGCGTCGCGACCCAGCCGCCCAGGGTGGAGTGGGTGAAGCTGTCTGGGAAGTGTCCCAGCGTCCAGCCGCGTTCGGTGAGCTGCGCTTCGAGGTCGGGGCCGAGGGCTCCGGCCTGGATGCGCGCGAGACCCGAGTCGGCATCCACGTCGAGCACGCGGTTCAGTCGACCGAGGTCGAGCGAGACCACGGTGCGAGTCTCGCCGACGATCGGCTCGAGGCTGCCGGCGATGTTACTGCCGCCGCCGAACGGGATGATCACGGCACCGGAGGCCACGGCGGCGTCGACGACCGCCTGCACCTGGGCCTCGTCTGCCGGGTAGACCACGACATCCGGTGTGCGCTCGATTTTGCCGCTGCGCACACGCACCAGATCGCGGAGGCT
>JBEVGK010000021.1:0-4346 GCA_040511795.1 Lacisediminihabitans sp.
GCTGACGCCAGAAGAATCGGAGGTAGCCGACGACGCCGAGCTTGGGCTGCGCGATTCCGCTGCCCTTGGGTGCGGGCGCGGCGGAGTCGTAGTGATCAGATGGGCGACTCAATGCCTCCGATCACCGCCCCGACGTGGGACATGATGAGGCGCCAGAGGCCGGTGACCATGAGCACTCCGATCAGCACGAGCATGGCTCCGCCAACAATGTTGATGACCCGGATGTGGCGCTTGATCCAGGCGACGGAGCCGCCGACCCAGTTGAAGCCGAGGGCGACGAGGAGGAACGGGATGCCCAGGCCGAGGCAATAGACGAGTCCGATGATCGCGCCCCGCCACGGGTTGCCCCCATCGAGGCTCATCGACGTGACGGCCGCGAGCGTCGGGCCGAGGCACGGGGTCCAGCCGAGGCCGAAGACGATGCCGAGCAGCGGGGCGCCGCCGAGGCCCGTGGCGACGCGCCACTCCGCCTTGAACGAGCGCTGCAGGAAGCTGAACTGGCCGATGAAGATGAGACCCATCACGATGAGGAGCGCACCGACGACGCGGGTGATGAGGTCGATCCAGGGGATCAGGAGGATACCGACGATCGAGAACACGACCTGCAAAAGCACGAAGACCAGGCTGAACCCGAGCACGAACAGCAGCACGCCGAGCACGAGGCGACCACGGCCTTTGCGCTCGTTCAGCGAGGCGAAGCCACCGATGTAACCGAGATAGCCGGGCACGAGCGGCAGCACGCAGGGCGACACGAAGGCGACCAGACCAGCAAGCAGCGCGACGGGCAGTGCCACCACGAGACTGCCGCTCGTGATCAGCTCCGTGATCGGATTCACGTGCCCTCGGCCTGCGTGTCGGAGATCAGGGTGTTGAGGATCGACTGCGACTGCAGCTGGCCCGAGATGCGTGCGGCAATGCGGCCCTGCTTGTCGAGCACGAAGGTGGTCGGCACGGCGCTGGCAGAGACGCTGCCCGCGAAGGCGATCGCGGCGGTGCCCTTGTCGACGTCCATGACGGAGGGATAGGTGACGCCGTAGCGCTTCTCGAAGGCCATGGCGGTGTCGGGCTGGTCGGCGACGTTCACGCCGACGAAGGAGACCCCCTCGCCCTGGTACTTCTCATACAGTCCCTGCAGGATCGGCGCCTCCACCCGGCACGGCACGCAGGTCGCGTACCAGAAGTTCACGACGACGACCTTTCCCCGGTAGTCCTTCAGGGCGAAGGGGGTGCCGTCTTCGGTGGTGGAGCTGAAATCGCGGGCCTTGGTGCGCTCGGCCGGTTTGATCAGCACCGGGGCGCCCGTCTCATCCGTGTACCCGGTTCCGCTGTTGCTGGAGTAGGTGGTGTTGAGCTTGTCCTGGCTGCTGCAGCCGGTGAGCGCCAGGGCAGCCACGAGGATGATGCCGGCGATGGCGACGGGCTTTCTCACACCGCCCCCGTATCGATCGATCCGGCGAGCAGCTCGGCTGCGGGCTCCTGGTAGCCGACCTCGACAAAAGAGTCGCCGCGTCGCTCGAGCGTGGTGATGCTCGACAGGGTGCAGCGACGCTTGCGCGGATCGTGGAACGGGCGCTGCCCGGACACGGCACGCTGCACCATCACGATGGGCATCTGGTGGCTGACCATGACGACCTCGCCGGTCTCGGTGGCGGCCCAGGCGTCATCGATGGCCGCGAACATCCGGCTGATGACGTCGGTGTACGGCTCGCCCCAGCTGGGCTTCAGCGGGTTGGCGACCCAGGGCCAGATCTTCGGGTGCAGCAGCACCTTCGGGCCGAATTCGTAGGTGCCGCCCTCGAACTTGTTGGTCGGCTCGATCAGGCGGTCATCCGTCTGGATCGGAAGACCGAAGGCGTCCGACCAGGGCTGCGCAGACTCCTGCGCACGCAGCAGGGGGCTGGCGTACAGCGCGGTGATCGGGTGCCCGGTCAGCTCGCTGGCGGCAGAGGCGGCCATCTTCTTGCCCAACTCCGACAGGTGGAACCCCGGCAGACGCCCGTAGAGCACGCCATCGGGGTTGAAAACCTCACCGTGGCGCACGAGGTGGATCTGGGATGCAGGCACCGGGTAAGTCTACGTTTGGCTTCTCTGCCAAAAGCCCGAGAAAGTGCCGAGCGCCTCGGCCGACTAAACTCGGTGACCGTGAGCGAACGCACCCTGATCAAGAACCTTGCCGCCTCTGCAGACGGCCCCATCTCCGTATCCGGTTGGGTGGAGACGGTCCGCGATCAGAAGAAGGTGCAGTTCGTCGTGTTGCGCGACGAGAGCGGCGCGACCCAGCTGGTGCACCCGCGGGCCTTCGCCGAAGACGGGACCGCAGAGCCGGATGCCCTGGCCGACATCATCTCCGGCCTCACCGTGGGCAGCTTCCTCACCGCCAAGGGTGAACTCAAGCACGACGAGCGCGTGAAGCTCGGCGGGGTGGAGATCAAGCTCGACGAGCTCGACGTCGCCAGCGTCGCCGCGGACATCCCGATCGCCGCCGACTCCGGCATCGACAAGCGCATGGACTGGCGCTTCCTCGACCTGCGCCGCCCGGAGCAGAACCTCATCGCCCGCGTGCAGTCGACCTTCGAGCACGCGTTGCGCACCTACTGGATCGACAACGACTTCGTCGAGATCCACACCCCGAAGCTCATGGCCAGCGCGAGCGAGTCGAAGGCCGAGCTGTTCGAGGTCGACTACTTCGAGGGCAAGGCCTACCTCTCGCAGAGCCCGCAGTTCTTCAAGCAGATGGCCCAGCCGGCCGGCTTCGGCAAGATCTTCGAGATCGGCCCGGCCTTCCGAGCCGACCCGAGCTTCACCAGCCGTCACGCCACGGAGTTCACCAGTGTCGACGCGGAGTTCAGCTGGATCGACAGCCACGAAGACGTGATGACCCTGCAGGAGAACCTGCTCGTCGCCGGCATCACTGCCGTCAAGGAGAAGCACGGCGAGGCGATCAAGGCCCTGTTCGATGTGGACGTCGTCGTTCCGACCATCCCGTTCCCCCGCATCCCGCTCGCCGAAGCGAAGCGCATCGTCGCCGAGCGGGGCTACGAGGTGCCTCGTGCCGATGACGACATGGACCCGGAGGGCGAGCGTCAGATCGCCGCCTACGCGAAAGAGACGTATGGAAGCGAATTCGTCTTCCTCACCGACTACGCCTCGAGCATCCGGCCGTTCTATCACATGCGCGACGAGGACGACCCGTCGCTCACCAAGAGTTACGACCTCATCTTCAACGGCGTGGAGATCTCCACCGGCGCCCAGCGCGAGCACCGCGTCGACAAGCTCACCGCACAGGCGATCGACAAAGGCCTCGAGCCCGAGGAGCTCGACTTCTACCTCGACTTCTTCCGCTACGGCGTGCCGCCGCACGGCGGATTCGGCATGGGTCTCAGCCGCGTGATCATGCTGCTGCTGCACCAGGCCAACCTGCGCGAGGTCACCTACCTGTTCCGCGGCCCGACCCGCCTTCTGCCCTAGCTCTCGTTTCCTTCACTCTCGTCTTCTCCTAAGGAGTCCACATGCCTACCGAAAGCGAAGCACGCCAGGCGGCCGTTGCCGCCGGTCGCGCCCTTCAGGCGATCCTCGACCAGCACATCGAGCTGCTCGAGAGCAGCACCGATGAGGATGACGCCGCGGTCGAGGTCGACCGTGAGCTCTGGGAGCGCGTGGCCGAGTACGGCGACCTGCTCGATGAGCTCTACGGCGAGGAAGAGGATGACGACGAGCTCGAGGAATCGGACGAGCTCACCTTCACCGTCCGCACCCGCTACGACTACACGGTCGTCGACGAGAAGGCCTTCCTCTCGGCTGGCAAGGGCGTCGGTGCCGCGGTCGTCGCACTGCTCGAGCGTGCCGGCGGCAAGCCGCTGAGCGCCCTCGAGGTGGACTCGCTGGAGACCGGCAGCGGACTGCTGACCGTGCACCTCAACGGCGAACCGCTCGAGGCATCCGACTTCGCCGACGCCGACGAGCCGACCGACCTGCTGCTCATCGATCCGAGCGAGCAGCTGCAGCACGTGCTCGACGAGCCGGTCTACGGCTCCCGCGCCGAGGCAGAGGCCGCCGCGAAGGACCGCCGCTAACAAACTCAGTTCGACTTGAGCCAACTGCAGGGTCCGCCGGGCGGACACCCTGCACTTCGCTCACGTCGATGGGGCTGCCACCCCGTTGTTCAGGAACTCCTGCAGAACGGCTGCGGCGGGCATCCGTTGTTCAGCAACTCCTGCAGAACGAGTGCAACGGACCCCCGTTGTTCAGCAACTCCTGCAGAACGGACGCTCGCCGCCGACGTCCTGCGGCGAACCGTGGCGCTTTGTGGGTCGAGGTGCTCGAGCACCGGCAATTCGGCGGGGTTC
>JBEVGK010000022.1:0-3772 GCA_040511795.1 Lacisediminihabitans sp.
CGCCGGTGGGCCTTCGTCGTTAACCGGCCGCGCATCCTGCCGACCGCAGCCCAGTAGATTCGACGGATGACCTCGACGCCCGCGACCGCGCACAGTGCGACCAGATCGGGCGTCGTCTTCGCGGTCGCTGCGTACCTGCTCTGGGGCTTCCTCCCCGTCTACTTCCTGCTGCTCGCCCCGACCGGCGCGTTCGAGATCGTCGGCTGGCGCATCCTGTTCTCCCTGCTGTTCTGTGCGCTGCTGGTCACGGCCACGCGCTCCTGGCGGGCACTGATCGCGATCGTGCGCCAGCCGAGGCTGCTCGGCACCATGGCGCTCGCGGCGGTGTTCATCTATGTGAACTGGCAGGTCTTCGTCTATGGAACCATCTCGGGTCACGTGATCGAGACCTCGCTCGGCTATTTCATCAACCCGATCGTCACCGTGCTGCTCGGGGTGATCTTCCTGCGCGAGCGGCTGCGTCCCCTGCAGTGGACGGCCGTCGGCATCAGCGCGATCGCCGTGCTGGTGATCGCCATCAACTACGGCGCCTTCCCGTGGATCGCGCTGAGCCTCGCGTTCTCCTTCGGGCTGTACGGGCTGATCAAGAAGCGGGTCGGACCGCGAGTCGACGCGCTCAGCGGCCTCATCCTGGAGACCGCGTGGCTCACCCCCGTCGCGGTGGTGCAACTGATCATCGTCGGGGCCACCGCCGGACTCACGTTCGGCATGGCCGGCACCGCGAACGTGCTGCTGCTGATCGGCGTCGGTGTGGCCACCGCCATCCCACTGCTGCTGTTCGCCGCGGCATCCCGTCGCCTGCCGCTGGTGACCATCGGCTTCGTGCAGTACCTCACGCCACTGCTGCAGTTCGTGATCGGTGCGGTGCTGCTGCACGAGGAGATCACGGCCGTGCGCTGGGTCGGCTTCGCGCTGGTCTGGTTCGCGCTCGCCCTGCTCTCGGTCGACCTGGTGCGTGCAGGGCGCAGCGCTCGCCGCGTCGTGCCGCCGCTGGTCTGAAGCACGGCTAGGGTCGGATCACCCGACCGTAGCTCAAGGATCCCGATGCCCGCCCGCCGCGCCCTGCTCGCCGCAGCCCTCCTGTTGCTGCTCGCCGGCTGCACGGCGGCGCCGCTGCCGCCGTCACCGCCCGCACCCAGTACCACCGTCCCAGCGGGAGACGGCGTGCTGCGCATCGGCACCCTGTTCCCGACGACCGGCACGGCGTCTTACCTCGGTCCCGCCCAGGCGGACGGCGTGAATGCCGCCGTCGCCGCGATCAACGCCGCCGGTGGCGTGCTGGGCAAGCCCGTCGAGGTCACTCACGCCGATTCGGGCGACGTGACCACAGCGACGATGGAGACCTCCTTCGCGGCGCTGCAGGCGAAGGGCACGGATGTCGTCATCGGCCCCTCCTCGTCGGTGCTGGCCGAGCGGCTCTCCCCGAGAGCTCTCGCCGCACGCATCCCGCTGATCAGCCCGGCCGCCACCTCGGTGCGGCTCTCCGCACTGCGCGGGGGCTACCTCTTCCGTACGGTGCCGAGCGCTGCCGACCAGGGCACGGTACTCGCCTCGCTGCTCACCAGCGCGGCGGCGGCCAAGGCTGCGACACACGGTGGAGCGACGGCGCGAGTCGCGATCGTGTACCTCGACGATGCGACGGGCCGCGACATCCGTTCCGCCCTCGCCACCGGTCTGCTCGCCCGCGACGGCGGCCTGGTCTCATCGCAGCCCTTCACGACCGCGACGACCGACTTCGCCGCGGTGGCCGCCGCGGTCGCGCCGACGACACCGGATGCCGTGGTGCTGGTCAGTCCGTTCGCCGCGATGGAGCAGAACAAGGCCGCCATCACGGCACTCACCGCCGCCGGGCTCGGGCACGACAAGCTCTGGCTCACCAGCGCGAACCTGGCCGACTACTCGCAGGCGCTGCCCAACGGCACCCTGCAGAACGTGAACGGCCTGCTCGAGGGTGTTGACGCCGGAGCCGCCTTCACCGCCGTGCTGAAGGTCATCGATCCGGCGATCACGAACACGCTGTACGCGGCGGAGGCCTACGATGCGACCGTGCTGGCGGCGCTCGCCGCGGAGAGTGCGCGGAGCGACGCGGGAGCAGCGATCGCCGCTGCGCTGCCGGGTGCGTCATCTCGGGGCATCAAGTGCACGAGCTACGCCGAGTGCCTCACCGTGCTCCGCTCCCACCGCGGCATCGACTACGACGGGCTCACGGGGGCGATCGCGTTCGATTCCGCTGGCGACCCGCATCCGGCGCACTACGGGGTGTATCGCTACGACGGGGAGAACCGCTTCGCACGGGTCGGCAGCGCGGGGGAGTGAGCGCGGCGGAGTGAGCCCGGCGCGGGCCCCACGCCCTCCCCTCGGGTAACGGAAAGTAACGATTGGCCCGTGTTACAGGGCTGTAACACGGTCGTATTGTGCCCGCACCGTACGGGCAATAGCTTGTGACAAAGGCGTGGCCCCCGGGCACCGCTGTGTTGTGAACACATTCCACAATCAAGGAGCACAATGAGAGCATTCGCTAAGGCCACCACGGCCTCGCGCTCGAAGTCCGTCAAGGGTGCGCTGGCTGGCCTGGCCGTCCTCGGCGCCACCGCGCTCGTCCTGAGCGGATGCGCGTCCGGATCCGGCGACTCGTCCGACAGCAAGGACCTGTCGCTGAAGATCGGAACGATCCTTCCGCAGACCGGCACCCTCGCCGTGCTCGGCCCGCCCGAGTTCGCCGGCGTTCACCTTGCAGCAGAGGAGATCAACGCGGCGAAGAAGGGCATCAAGGTCTCGGTCACCGACAAGGACTCGGGTGACACCTCGACCAACATCGCCACCGACTCCGCCACCGCGCTGCTCGCAGACAAGGTCTCGGCCATCATCGGCGCCGCCTCGTCCAGCGTCTCGCTCTCCTTCATCGACCAGGTGACCAAGGCGCAGGTCGTTCAGATCTCGCCGGCGAACACCTCGCCGACGTTCTCGACCTACGCCGACGACGGATACTACTTCCGTACCGCTCCGTCCGACGTGCTTCAGGGCCGCGTGCTCGGCCAGAAGGTGCTCAAGGACGGCGCGACCAACGTGTCGATCCTGTACCAGAACGACTCTTACGGCCAGGGCTTGGACGACAACGTGAAGGAAGCCCTCGAGGCGGGTGGCGCGACGGTCGGCCAGAACGTGCCATACGACCCGAACGGTACGAGCTTCTCGTCCGAGGTCACCCAGGTGCTCTCCACGAACCCCGACGCACTCATCGTGATCTCGTTCGACCAGATCAAGGCGATCGTGCCGGAGCTCAAGAAGAACAACTTCGACTTCACGAAGTTCTACGGCACCGACGGCAACTACGGCGTCATCACCGAGGACTACACCGACGTCGACATCGCCGGCGCGCAGTTCACCAACCCCGGTGTCAACGCCTCCGATGCCTTCCAGTCGAAGCTCCAGGCGCTGGTGAAGAAGGAGGGCAACAAGAAGTTGACCGTCTTCAGCTACGCACCCGAGTCCTACGACGCGACGGTGCTGCTGGCACTCGCCGCGCTGAAGGCCAAGGGCACGACCGGTCCCGATCTGCAGAAGAACCTCATCTCGGTGTCGAAGGACGGCACGAAGTGCACGACCTTCTCCGAGTGTGCGGATCTGATCAACGACGGCAAGAAGGCCAACTACGACGGCATCTCCGGGCCGGTCTCGTTCGACAAGAACGGCGACCCGTCGCAGGCGTACATCTCCATCTACAAGTACGTCACCGGTAACAAGACCGAGTACGAGACCAAGGAGTTCGGCG
>JBEVGK010000023.1:0-5113 GCA_040511795.1 Lacisediminihabitans sp.
CGGTCGCGGCACTGTGCACCGCGGAGGCCAGTACCGGCGCGGAGCCGTTCAGCGTGGCGGCGCCCGCGGCCACCTGGGCCGCACCCGAGGCGGCAGCGTTGATGCTCGGCACGAGGGTGGTCGTTACCTGGTCTGCTGTGCCGCCCGTGATCGCGACGAGTTGAGCTATCTCGGCCTGCACGGTGGGCGACACGGTGATGTTGCCAGCGAGTTCGGCCTGGATCTTCTTCGCGAGCCCGGCGGACCCCGTCGTCGCCTGTTGCAGGGCGGAGGCCGACGCCGGTGCACTGGACAGCCCGTTCGACAACGCCGTCGCCCCGGTGCTCAGCTGGTTCGCGCTGCCCGGCAGAGATTTGGTCTTCGCGTCGAGCTGCGCCAGCCCTGAGCTGAGCGTCGCCGCGCCGGAGGCCAGCTGCGCGGTGCCCGAGGCGAGCGAGCCGGCACCCGTGGCCGCGCTGGCCGCACCGGTCGAGAGTTGGGTGGCGCCGTCATCCGCTTTCGCCAGACCGTCGCGCAGGTCGCTGATCGAGTCGAGCAGCTTCAGCGACGCCTTCGCGCCGACCTGCTTGGCGATCTCGACGCGCACCAGCTCCGTCGCCTGCTTGGCGATGGTGGTGCTGAGGTAGCTGTTGGTGTCGTCGGTGGTGAGGTCGATGCGGGCAGCGGTGGGCTCATCGCCGGCCGCCGACGCCAGGTCGGCGGAGAAGTTCGCGGGGAAGGTCAGGGCGAAGTCGTAGGTGCCGCGCTTGACGCCCGCGGCCGCCTGCTTCGGGGTGACCTCGACCCAGGCGAACTTCTTGTCTTTGAGCAGCGACGCGGCGGTCTTCTCGCCGTAGTTCGTGGCCTTGCCGTCGACCGTCGTGCCGGTATCGGAGACGGCGATTGCGGCGGGGATGTTCTTCAGATTGCTGTACGGGTCGTGGTTGCCCCACAGGTACAGGCCGCCGTAGAAGAGCGGCACGGTCATGAGCGCGACGAGCGACGCGATGCCGAGTTTGCTCGCCGTGAGCCGGGCGAACTCCGCTCTGACGAGAGGGATGATGGTCATGGCGATCAGCTTTCGGGGGTGGGTGCGGGAGCGGTGATTGCACTGGCGGGGACGTCACGGTCCGGCGCGGCGCCCGGCGGGAATGCGGGAAGCGCGGCACCGAGGGCGGTGAGGGTGGCGGCGGTGGCGACATCCGTCACGATGACGACCAGGATTCCCCGCTCGGCGATACCGGTGAGCGGCTCGTACCACTCCTCGACCCCGGCGCCGTGGCGCTCTGGGGAGGTGACGACGATGCCGCCCACGCCCTCGCGCAGCACCGCGAGTTCGCTGAACAGGCGCACCCGGTCTCCGGCGGGCAGGGCGCGCATCGGCAGCGCCGCGTAGTCCTCAAGCCCATGCTGGGAGAGGAATACGTCAACGGCCCGTCGCCCGGTGGGCAGGTCGGCGAAGGAGAACTCCTCGGCGACGATGACGCGCAGGTCGATGCCGGGGGAGGGCTCGGCGACCCAGGGGGTGTCCACCAGTGCGACGCGGTCGCGCAGCAGGTCGTCGTCATCCACGTCGTCGACCAGCACCCGCCCGGTCTGTGGCTTGAGGCGGCCACCGAGCATCATCGAGATCAGCAGAGGCAGCTCGTCGCCCTCCACCGCGAGCGCGACCGGTACGCCGCTCTGCACGCTGAAGCTGGTGGTCGGCACGTCGGCGGCGAGACCTTCGCCGATCGCGGCGTCGTCGAGGGTGATACGCATCAGTGGCGTTCCTTCCATTGCAGTTCCGGTTCGGCGTCGATGAAGGCGCCGGCGTCGCGCCAGCCGAGCCCCACGCAGCCGAGCACCATGAGCATGACGAGGCGGTGGCCGTCGCGGGCGGCCAGCGGATGTTCGGACGACTCCTCGAGCACGAGCAGCGCCGTGTCTTCCACCAGCCGGGTCAGCAGGGCGGCATCGAGGTCGGTGCGCATGCTGCCGTCGTGCTGCCCGTCGCGGATCGCGTCGCCCACGCTCAGCCGGATCGGCCGGAGCAGCGATGCCGTGTTCTTCGCCAGCGGGCCGCGCACGGCGACGACCGCCATCATCCGCACGCTCTCGACCTCGCGCCAGAGATTCGAGGCGATGAGCGCGAGCCGGGTGAGCGGGTCGGGGTGGGTCACCGTGGCCAGCGCATCGACGACACGGTTCGCGCCCAGGGCGACGAGTTCGCGCAACAGGTCGTCGCGCGTGGCGAAGTGCCCGTATACCGACCGACGGCTGAGGCCGGCTTCGGCCGCGATCGTCTCCAGTGAGCCCGAGGGGTCTCGGTTGAGCACGACGCGCGCTGCCGCGAGCAGCGCTTCGCGATTCTCGGCGGCGTCGCGACGCGGCGCGCGCACGGACGGCTGGGTGGTCATTGCGCCATCGTAATATCTTGCACAGCGATGTGCAAGATACCTGGGGGTGATTGGGCCACACTCGCCGCCCAGCCAGCACTTTCCCGCGGTTCGGTAGAATGGCGTGTACCCCAAATCAAAATCGAAGGAATCTGGCATGCCTGCAGTCGTTCTGATCGGCGCCCAGTGGGGCGATGAGGGCAAGGGCAAGGCCACCGACCTGCTCGGTAGCCGCGTCGACTACGTCGTCAAGTTCAACGGTGGAAACAACGCCGGCCACACCGTGGTGATCGGCACCCAGAAGTACGCCCTGCACCTGCTGCCGTCCGGCATCCTGAGCGAGGGTGTCACCCCGGTGATCGCCAACGGTGTCGTCGTCGACATCGAGGTGCTGTTCCACGAGCTCGAAGCTCTCGGCTCACGCGGGGTGGATGTCTCCAAGCTGCTGGTGAGCGCGAACGCGCACGTCATCACCCAGTACCACCGCACCATCGACAAGGTCACAGAGCGCTTCCTCGGCAAGCGTCAGATCGGCACGACCGGTCGTGGCATCGGGCCGGCGTATGCCGACAAGATCAACCGGGTCGGCATCCGTATTCAGGACATCTTCGACGAGAACATCCTGCGGCAGAAGGTCGAGGGGGCCCTCGACCTCAAGAACCACCTGCTGGTCAAGATCTACAACCGTCGTGCCATCGGCGTCGACGAGGTCGTTGACGATCTGCTGAGCTACGCCGACCGGCTGCGCCCGATGGTCGCCGACACCGGTCTCATCCTCAACCAGGCCCTCGACGCCGGCAAGACCGTGCTGTTCGAGGGTGGCCAGGCGACGATGCTGGATGTCGACCACGGCACGTATCCCTTCGTCACATCCTCGAACGCCACGAGTGGCGGTGCCGCGACCGGGTCCGGCGTCGCCCCCAACCGCTTCGACCGGGTGATCGGCGTGGTCAAGGCCTACACGACTCGCGTCGGTGCCGGCCCGTTCCCGACCGAGCTGTTCGACGAGTCTGGCGAGTTCCTGCGCTCCCACGGCTTCGAGTTCGGCACCACAACCGGTCGTCCGCGCCGCTGTGGCTGGTACGACGCGCCGGTCGCCCGCTACAGCGCCCGCATCAACGGCGTCACCGACTTCGTGCTGACCAAGCTCGACGTGCTCACCGGACTCGAGACCATCCCGGTCTGCGTGGCGTACGAGGTCGATGGCCAGCGCGTCGAGGAGGTGCCGGTCTCGCAGTCGGACTTCCACCACGCCAAGCCGATCTATGAGAACTTCCCCGGCTGGACGGAAGACATCACCGGAGTCCGTCGCTTCGAAGACCTGCCGCAGAACGCGCAGGACTACGTGCTCGCGATCGAGGCGATGAGCGGTTCGCGCATCTCGGCCATCGGCGTCGGGCCCGGTCGCGAGGCGATCGTCGTACGGCACGACCTGCTCGACTAGGGCACACCGAGCGCACCCGATCGTCGCGCGGAGTTAACCTCCCGCCCCTCGCATTGAGCGGCCGTCTACCCCTACATTGGGGTAGACGTTGCCGTCCCGACGAGGAGTTGCCATGCGCCCGAACGTGTCCATTCGCCGAATTTCCCGGCGCGCGAAGGCCGGCCTCGCCGCCATCCTCGGAGTCGCCCTCGTCGGCGCTCCCGTCATCGCGAGCCCCGCCCTGGCGAATACCGCGGGCACCGGCGTCGTCATCAACGAGGTCTACGCCAACGGCGGCAGTGCGGGCGCCGCATACACGTCCAAGTTCATCGAGCTCGCCAACCCCACCGGCGCCAGCATCAGCCTCAGCGGGCTGTCGCTGCAGTACCGCCCGGCAACCGGCACCGGCTCGCCCACCTCGGTCGTCGCGCTCACCGGCTCGATCCCCGCGGGCAAGACCTACCTCGTGCAGGGCGGCAGCAACGGCAGCACCGGCGCCGCGCTTCCCACCCCCGACCAGGTCGGCACCTCTCTCAACCTCGCAGGTGCCGGCGGCGTCGTCATCCTCGCGAACGGCACCACCGCCCTCCCACCGCTTCCGGTCGGCACCGACGTCGGTGACGCCGCCGTCGTCGATCTCGTCGGCTACGGCACCGCGACCACCTTCGAGGGCGCCGCCGCCTCCGGCAACTCGGTCGCCCTCTCGCTGAGCCGTTCCGCGATCAAGGACACGGATGTCAACGCCGCCGACCTCCTCGCCGGCGCCCCGTCACCCCAGCCCTCGTCCGGCACCGTTCCCCCGGTCGATCCGCCCGTCGACCCACCGGTGCCGGGCACCCCGGTCGCGATCTCCGCCATCCAGGGAAGCACCGACACCAGCCCGCTGGTCGGCCAGACCGTCACCACTCGCGGCGTCGTCACCGCGAGCTACCCGACCGGTGGCTTCAACGGCTACGTCATCCAGACCCCCGGCACCGGCGGCGCTGTCGACCCGGCCACGCACACCGCGTCCGACGGGCTGTACGTGTTCTCCTCCGCGACCGTCGCCCAGGCCGCGGTCGGCTCGTACGTCGAGGTGACCGGCGCGGTCAGCGAGTTCTCCGGCCTGACCGAACTCACGGTCGCGGCCGGCGGTCTGACGGCCCTGACCGACACGGTGGCGGCACCACTGCCGGTGACCAGTGCGATCCCCGGAGCCTCAGCCCGCGAGCCGCTGGAGAGCATGCTCGTCGCTCCGACCGGCGACTACACGGTCACCGACAACTACGACACCAACTTCTACGGCTCGATCGTGCTCGCCCAGGGAACCACCCCGCTGGTGCAGCCGACCGTC
>JBEVGK010000024.1:0-5467 GCA_040511795.1 Lacisediminihabitans sp.
CATCTTGACGATGTCCGCCCGATCCATGCGGCCGTCGGGTCCGCCGGGCGGACCCCCCGGGGTGCGAACCGGATATCGACCGTGTCGCTGCCGCACGGTCGCCGGCGCGCCCCCCCCCCCGCCCGAGCGCACCAGGATGTGCTGGTCCAGCGGCACCGGGCGCTCCTCCGAGACGATCACCGCGGTCTCTCCACGCACGACCTGCAGCCAGTCGCCGAACTCCTCGGCGTTGGAGACGGTCGCGCTGAGCGACACCAGCCGCACCTGCTGCGGCAGGTGGATGGTGACCTCCTCCCACACCGCCCCGCGGAAGCGGTCGGCGAGGTAGTGCACCTCGTCCATGATCACGAAGGAGAGATCGTGCACCAGGTCGGAGTCGGCGTAGAGCAGGTTGCGCAGCACCTCGGTGGTCATCACCACGATGCGTGCGCCGGAGTTGATGTTGGTGTCGCCGGTGAGGAGTCCGACCTCGTCGGCTCCGTACTCGGCGACGAACTCCTGAAACTTCTGGTTGCTCAGTGCCTTCATCGGCGCCGTGTAGAACACCTTGGCGCGGCTCTGCTGCATGGCGAGGAATACCGCGAATTCGGCCACGATCGTCTTGCCTGCGCCCGTGGGGGCGGCGACCAACACGCTATCGCCGTTCTCGAGCGCGATGCAGGATTCGAGCTGGAACGGGTCGAGGTCGAACGAGAGGCCGGCTCGGAAGCGTTCGAGCATCGGCGCCCCCTGGCGGCTTTTGGACAGAGCGAAACGCTCGGCCGGGGACAGTTCGGTGGTCACACTGCCGCCGTATCTCCGAGGCCGTCGAGGAGCTTGTCCGCTCGCTTGGCGACGCTGCGGTCGTGGAGGATGGCGATCGCTGCGGCCGCCAGGTAGAGCACGATCATCGGCGCCGCCAGGAGGAACATCGATGAGACGTCGGCCGAGGGGGTCGCGAGAGCGCAGAACACGAAGATCAGCAGGATGGCCCAGCGCCAACTGCGGATGATGCTGATGCCGGAGATCACGCCGATGAAGTTGAGCAGCACCAGGAAGACCGGCAGCACGAATGCGACGCCGACCGCGAGCACCAGCTTGAGAACGAATCCGAGATAGTCCTTCGCCCCGATCAGGCTGGTGTCCTCTTTCGGTACGAAGGAGCCGAGCACCGCGACGATGTGCGGGAAGATGTACCACCCTGCGGCGCAGCCGAGCAGGAACAGCGGGATCGCCGAGAACAGGAAGCCGAAGGTGTAGCGCTTCTCTCGCCGGGTGAGACCGGGCACCAGGAAAGCCAGAATCTGATAGAGCCAGACCGGGCTCGAGGCGACGACGCCGATGGTGATGGTGATCTGGAGCCGCACATCGAAGGCTTCGCTGATGTTGGTGAAGTTGAGGCTCGCGGTACGCTCCTGGCCGGCCAGCACGGCGATCGGTCCACGGATCGCCTCCAGCACATAGCCCTGGAGAAACCAGCCGCCGATGGAGAACAGCACCACGGCGATCGCCGAGATGAACAGTCGCTTGCGCAGTTCCAGCAGGTGCTGGCCCAGCGACATCCGGCCTTCGCTGTTGGTGCCTCGCCGAGCGCGTGTCGTCGCCACGGATGTTTCGACGGGGATGTCTTAGGAGTTCGTCTTCGAGGAGTCCGTCGTCTGCGACGTGACCTCGGGCGACGACTCGTTCAACTTCACGCCGGGCGTGGTCGAACCGGGCACGGTTCCGTCAGCAGGCTTGTCTTCCGACTTGACCTCGTTCTTGAAGATCTTCATCGACTGTCCGACGCTCTTGGCGAGGGCGGGGAGCTTCGCCGCACCGAAGATGAGGACGATGATGACCAGCAGGATGAGCGCGTGCCAACCGGTGAATCCACTCAACATTGTTGGACATCCTTAGTTCGTGATCCGAGTGATCGGTGACTGCCAAAACTGACCGTTACGGGCCAATTCAATGAGTTTACCGCGCTACCCGAGTTTTGGCTGGCAGGGCGGCGAAACGTTCACCGCTCGTTCGGGCGAGTAGCCTTTCGGCGACCATTCGGTGTCGTGTCGGGAAACCACTCCCGCGTGCTGGCATCGACCTTCAGCAGAGCACGCGCGCGGTCGATGCGGGCATCATGTCGCGCATCCCTGCGGGCATGGGCTGCTGCGCGAACGCGGTCGCGGCGCTCTCGGGTCGCGTCCTCCCCCGCCAGGATCGCGAGCTGCTCGACCTGTTCGCGCTGTTCGTCAGCACGGTCGGAAACCCGGTCAGCACGATCGAGGATTTCGAGCCTGGCCGAGAGCGTCTCGAGCGCGGCGAACAGCAGCATCAGCTTGCGGAACAGCAGGATGCCGACGAGCACGAGCATGGCGATGAGCGCCAGGCTCAGTCCCACCCAGATCAGCAGCCAGCCCCACCAGGCGATCATCCTGCGGACTCCGTGCGGTTCTCCCGATCGCTCGCGTCGTCGGCATAGCGGGCGGCCCCGGCGGCGGCCCACTCCGCGACCACCCGGCGAGCCTCCTCCGGGCCGACGACGGTGACCATGCCGGGGAGACCCGCGATCAGGCGCTTGAGCCCGTGATAGTGCGAGACCAGGATGTTCGCGCGCACCTGCCCGTCGACCTGCGACGTCTTCGTGCCCTCGGGGATGTAGTCGGCAACGAGCGGCAGCGCAGACGGCACGATGTCGATGGTGACGGGGAGGTCATCCGCGGTCCCCTCGAAGAGCGTGTCGGGAAGCGAGACCTCGCCGGCGTGGAAGCTGATCGGCTCCGTGGTCACCACCGGTTCACTGATGCGGTCGATACGGAAGGTGCGCACGGCCTTGCGCAGGTGACACCAGCCACGCAGGTACCAGTCGGCGTCGGCGGACTCGATGCGCAACGGGTCCACCCGGCGGCGTTCGTGTTCGCCACGGGAGTTGAGGTAGTCGAACTCCATCTGCACGCCGGTGGCGACGGACTGGCGGATGAGCGCGAGGGTCGCGTCGGACTCCGAGCCTTCCACCGCAACCTGGCTCGGCAGCGCGGAGGCGCCGCGGGCGAGCTTGGTCATCAGCGAGTCGATGGCGGAACGGTCGGCGTTCTCGGGCAGTGCGGACAGGTACTGCAGCCCGGCGATGAGCGCGGCCGCCTCCCGCCCCGAGAAGCGCGGGGCATCGTCGATGGCGACGAGATTCGTCAGCACGATCTGGTCGTTCTCGTCGAAGTCGTCCCAGGCGAGGTCGAACAGGTCGCCGTGCTGGTATTGCCCGGTCTCGCCCGGGATGCCGGAGACGGCGATCAGCTCGACCGCCTCGCGCACCGCCTTCGGCTTCACGCCGAAGTGCTCCGCCGTCTCCTGCACGCTGATGCGCTCGTGTTCCATGAGGAAGGGCACCAGGGAGAGCAGGAAGGCCAGCTTGTCTTGCGCCTGCATGGGCACGGAGCGTTCAGCCACGGGCGACCTCGCTGTCGTCTGACCCAGCCCCGGGCGACCCGAGTGCTGGGGAACCATGCCCGGCCGCGGTGGCGAGCAGGCGGGCGCGAACGGCGGCGCGCAGCACCGGCGGGGTGAGAACCACGGCCTCGGGGCCGTAGCCGGCCAGCTCGTCGGCGAAGATGTTCGCGTCGGAATAGTGCAGTCGCAGAGTGCCATCGGGCAGCCGCTCCGTACCGCGACGTTTACGCAGGCGGGTGTCGGCATCCGACCCCGGAACCACCGCTACCTCGGCGGTGTGCGACTCCCAGACCTGCTCCAGCTCGGCCAGGGCGCGCGCGGTCTGATCGCCGACCGGTGCCGCGACGGTGGCGTTCGTCGTGGTGATCGCACTCACGATGCGTCGCAGCAGGAACGTCTTGGTGATCTCCGTCTGCGGCTCGAGCGCGTGCAGGTGCCAGCGACCCTGGTGCTGCACGAGCGCGAGCGGCGCGACCTCGCGCACGCGAGCCTCCGCCTCCCCCGGCTTGAGGTAGGCGAAGCGGACTATCGCGTTGCGCTCCAGGGCGGCGCGCAGGGGCTCGAAGGCGGCATCCCGCACCCGCAGTCGGGGCGCATAGTCGAGCACCGGCTCCTCCGCGGCCAGGCCGAGACCGCGCAGCTTCACGACCGCGCGGCGTGACTCCGACGAGAGCGAACCCTCGCGCCAGACCATCGCGGCGAGACCGAGCAGTGCGGTCTCCTCGGCGGAGAAACGGATGTCGGTGGGCAGCTCGTAGTCACCGCGCGGGATGCGATAGCGGAGGCTCTGATTGTTTCCGGGCTGGCCAGGGGTGTCTATGGTCTCCAGCGGCACGCCCAGATCGCGGATGTCGTCTTTGTCGCGCTCGAACTGCCGCTCGAGGTTGGCGTTGTCGCCGGCGGGCCGGTAGCGCTGGCGGTAGCCCTGAACGGTCGACAGGATGTCGTGCTTTGTCAGTCCGGTCTCGGTGGCGAGCAGGGCGAGCACCAGGCTGAACAGTCGTTCCTCGACGGGAACCTTCGCGATGGGGGCAGAAGCTGACACGAGAGAGATCCTGGTTTGAAGGGAGACACCCGGCCTGTGTCGATGAAGTGGGACTACTCGCGCAACGCTACTCGAAGTTCGCGTCGCGCGGCCATCCTGTGGGTGACGGTCTCGTCGGCACCGTCTCGTCAGCGTGTTACTGGGCGATGCCGAGGATGTCGACGACGTAGACCAGCGGGGTGCCGGTGGGTACGGTGACGGTCTGGTCGCTGCCGTCACTGATCGCCAGCTTCGGCGGAATCACGAGCAGCACGCGCGAGCCGACCTTCTGGCCGATGAGTCCCGCCCGGAGACCCGCGACGACACCCGGGTTGCCGAGTCCGATGACCTTGGCCTGGCCCTCGCCGATGGTCCAGCTCGAGTCGAACACCGTCTTGTCGCGCCACCCGACGGCCGTGTACTTGGCGACGATGACGCTGTCCTTCTTCGTCTTCGGGCCGGTGCCCTCCTTCAGCAGCTGCTTGGTGAAGGTCTTCGGCACAGCGCCCGCGGGAATCTGGATGCCCGGCTGGCCGGACTTGGTCGTCACGACCGAGGGCAAGCCGTTCTGCGGCGCGCGACCCTGGCCGGTGGCCTGGGCGGGGAAGGTCTTGGTCACGTCGAGCACGAAGACCAACGAGTCGGTCTTGCGGATGCCCTGGTAGACCTTGTTCTGGTGGGCGTCCTGGGAGTTCGCGACGATGGCGATGCGGGAGTTGCCCTGGGCGCATTCGAGCCCCTTGGTGACCGCCTCGAAGGCGGCACCCTTGGCGATCGTGCTGAATCCGTCGCCGATGGAGTCGTAGGTGCCCTGGGCGACGACCTTGCCGGTGCGCCCATTGAGGATCGTGAGGTCGTAGAAGGCCGAGTCGCCTGCCGTCATCGCTCTGCCCTTGCCCGAGACCAGCACGGAGGTCTGGGTCTTCGTCACGTGCAGTGGCGTCGGAAAACTGACCTTCGGCGCCGACCGCAGCGCTCCGGTGGCCTTCACCGAGGCCGACGCGGAACCCGCGGGGGCGGCGACCGGTGTGCAGCCCG
>JBEVGK010000025.1:0-3528 GCA_040511795.1 Lacisediminihabitans sp.
CCGGAGAGCTGCTTGGGCAGGTTCTTCTCGAAACCGGCAAGGCCCACCAGGTCGATCGCCTCCCTGGCCTTCGCCTGCCGGGCGGTCTTCTTCACCCCGTTCAACTCGGCCAGCAGTTCGACGTTGTCTTCGACCGTGCGCCAGGGCAGCAGCGTCGCATCCTGGAAGACGTAGCCGATGCGATTCGTGTCGACTTCGGCGCTGCCCTCCGAGGCGACCTCGAGCCCGGAGGCGATGCGTAGCAGGGTCGACTTGCCGCAACCGGAGGGGCCGACGACCGTGACGAACTCACCGCGGTTCACGGTGAGGTCGACATGCTGCAGGGCGATCGTTCCGTTGGGGAACTGCATGGCGACGTCGGTGAAGTCGAGCAGGGTGCCCGCCGTTGTCGTTGTCGTGGGTGCTGGTGCTGTCGTAGACACGGGCAGCATCACCTCGCTTCTGTTGTGTGGGGGGAGGGAACACGGACGGGGGCGATGTCGTAGGTGACCGTGCTCTGGGCGACGAGATTGCCGGCGTGGACGACGTACCGGTCGGCGGAGGCATTCGCGACGACGTCGGAAAGGTTCGCCCCGCGCACCGCGAGCAGTTCGGCGGCGGCACCCACCTGGACTCCGGCGACGGGAAGGTTCATCACGTCGCGGGCACCGACGCTGACCGCGGCGTAGGCCTCGTCGAGGGTGAGGTGGCCGGCGGTGACCAGCAGGGATGCCGTCTCCAGCGCATCACTGCGGCCCACCGGATTGAAGGGGTCGCGCACGTTGTCGGCGCCGGCGCCCAGCCGCACCCCCGCATCCAGCAGCGCACGCAACGCGGTCAGCCCGCGCGGGGTGGCGACGGGATGCTGCCAGCCCTGCAGGTAGAGGTTGGTGATCGGCAGCGAGATGATTCCGATGTCGCTGGCCAGCACCTCGTCGATGACGTCCGAGAGCTCACGGGGCTCGAGGGTGCCGAGGCGCACGCAGTGCCCGGCCGAGACCGGCACCTCCCAGTCGCGCACGATGCGGGCCAGCTCGCCCAGGGTCGGGTCGCCGCCGAGGCCCTCGTCGGTGTGCATGTCCACACCGACCCCGCGACGCTCGGCGATGGCGAGCAGCCGGCGCAGGTCGTCGAGCGGTGCGGGCGCGAGGTGCGGTGCGCCGCCGACGAGGTCGATGCCGAGGTCGAGGGCGGCCTCGACGGTGGAGTCGGGAAGGTCGGATGCCGCGAGCGCGACCAGCTCGATGTCCATCAGGTCGCGCAGCTCCTCGCGCACCCGCACCAGCGCCCTGACCCCGCGGAGCGGTTCGTCGCCGACGAGCAGGTCGACGTGGCTGCGGATGGCCGTGGTGCCGTTGGCGAGCAGCCGCAGCGCGGCGGCGCGAGCGCGGTCGGCGATGCTGTCCTCGGTCATCACCGAGGAGTACGCGCGCCAGGAGTCGATCGCCCGCACCAGGTCGCCCATCGGCGGGTCGATCAGGTCCCACGACATGGCCTTGTCGAGGTGGGCGTGCGGTTCAGCCGGTGCCGGCAGAAGCAGGAAGCCCGCCAGGTCGAGGTCGGCGTCGCCGATCAGAGTCCCGGCGGGGGCGACCTCGACAACCGTGCCCCGGTCGATCCGCACGTCCACGACGGCGCCATCGGCGGTGGTCGCGTTACGGATCAGCGAGATCCGGCGGGGGAGGGTTGGCACGCGGTGTCTTTCGGAAACGTCGAGGCGGAATACTGGGGGGATTCCGCGACCGCCGCACCGTCGAGTAGGTCGCTTCTGAATGTTGATATTGTCAACATCACAAAATCTAGGGACACCCTGTTTCCGTCATGTAACGGGGCCGTTGCGATCTATTAATCCTGGGTAGACCGCGTTGATCTCCCCCGCCGCATCCTGAAAGCTCACATGTGCCCGCAAGCTCTGGAGGACCCCGTCACGACCATCGAGGCCGAAGTCGACCGTCAAGCCGAGCGGATCGGCGGCCGCATCCGCGAGCTGCGCCTCGCACAGGGGCTGACGCTCGTGCAGCTGGCTGGCGTCGCCGAGCTGTCGCATCCCTTCCTCAGCCAGTTGGAACGCGGTCGCGCACGCCCGAGCATGGGCTCGCTCGAACGCATCGCCCGTGCTCTCGGAACCAGCCAACTCGAACTGATGGCCGCGGCGGAGGATGACGACGAACCGGAGCAGCCCGACATCGTTGTGGTCCGCTCCGACGAGGGCACCCGCGGCCCCTACGGCGCCGGACTCGGTCGGCTGCTCGTGCACGGCCGCCGCGGCTTCCACCCGATGGAGTTCACCGCGGACAGCCAGGAGGCCGGGGACTTCTACCAGCACGACGGCGATGAGTTCCTGTACGTGCTCGAGGGCACGGTGCAGGTCGACTTCGAGGGTCGCGACTCGTCGGTGCTCACCGTGGGGGACTCGATCTACTTCGAGGGTGGGATCCGGCACCGCTGGCACGCCGTGAAACCCGGCGGCTACCGCCTGTTCGTGGTGAAGCAGAAGCCGGAGGCGCGGTTGGTCGAGTCCCGGTTCGTCGGCGGCCTGGACTCCACGCTGGGGGATGCGTGAGCTCGGGCGGCGAGCGGGAGTTCGAGGCCCGGGTCGTCGCGGTGACGCCGGCCGCGGCATCCGTGATCCTGATCGACCTCGAAGCGGTAGACGGCACGCTGCCGGCCTGGGAGCCGGGCGCGCACATCGATCTGCTGCTCGCGGCGGGAGAACGGCAGTACTCGCTCGTGCCGATTCCCGAGTGGGCGACGGATGTCGGCCGCTGGCGCATCGCCGTGCTGCGAGAGACCGCGGGGCGGGGTGGGTCGGCGTGGCTTCACGATTCCCTCGCCGTCGGGCACACCGTGCGGGTGCGCGGCCCCCGCAACCACTTCGCCTTCGCCCCCGTCGCGGGCACCCCGTACCTGTTTCTCGCCGCCGGCATCGGCATCACCCCGATCGCCGCGATGGTGGCCTCTGCGCGCTCCGCCGGGGCCGATTTCGCGCTGCACTACGCGGGGCGCACGCGGGACGCGATGGCGCTGCTCGACGTGGTGCCCGAGGCGGTGCTCCACGTCTCCGACGAGGGCACCCGGCTGGATCTGTCATCCCTCATCGCCGAGATCGACCCGGCCACCGCGATCTTCTGCTGCGGACCCGCGCACTTCATCGAGGCGGTCGAGGCGGCGGCCGGGTCGCATCCGCTGCACGTCGAGCGCTTCGAGGCTCGTGAACTGGGCGCTCCCGTCTACGCGGAGGCGTTCGAGGTGGAGCTCGCGCTCTCGGGCGAGACACTGACGGTGCCGCCGGACCGCAGCATCCTCGAGGTCGTCGAGGAGGCCGGTGTGTTCGTGCTGTCGAGCTGCCACGAGGGCACCTGCGGAACCTGCGAGACGCCCGTGCTCGAGGGTGAGGTCGAGCATCGCGACTCGATCCTCACGCCCGGCGAGCAGGCCGAGAACCGGGTGATGTACATCTGCGTCTCGCGTGCCGCCTGCCCGCGACTCGTGCTGGAGCTGTAGTACCACCCGCCTCCTGATCGCACGTTTGCCCGAATTTGCAGAGTT